>DAORHV010000045.1:0-7508 GCA_035438175.1 Candidatus Peribacteria bacterium | reverse complement strand
GGGAGCCAGAATATTGGGCCGCTTCGTCGAGAAACCTGATCGCGCGGTTGCGGAGTCTTATCTTGCTGACGGGGGGTATCTCTGGAACAGCGGCATTTTCATGGGCCGTGCTGGACTCTGGCTCGAGCTGCTGGCGCGCTATCGTAGGGACATCGAAGCGGCCTGTCAGACTGCTTACGCTGCTGGCAGGACCGACACGGATTTTTTCCGCGTTGCGCGGGAGTCGTTCGCCGCCTGCCCTTCGGATTCGATCGATTACGCGATCATGGAACCGCTGACCGCCGAAAGCGAACCGTTGGCGCGCGCGGTGGTCGGTGTCACGTCTCCTGAGGAGCTGAAGTATCTGCGCACGCTCATGCCCCACGTCCCGTTCCTGATTCCGGGCTACGGCGCACAGGGTGGTACCGCCGACGATTCGAAATACGGATTCCTGCCGGACGGCAGCGGCGCTGTGGTGAATTCGGCGCGCGGCATCATTTATGCCTCCGGCAAAGCCGACTGGCAGGAGGCGGCGGCCAAAGCCACCGAAAGCATGGCTGGGGAGCTGAAGAAGGCATTGGCCTAAGCCTGATGCCCCTGGAACCAGGTTGCAGAAATGTCAATTTTACTGTACAATATGGAAAGTACTTCTTCCAATACACATATGTTCAAGCGCCACCACATGGACAAGCAGACCAAGGAGAAGATGATCGCCCTTTCTCTCCTGTGGGCCGTGTTTGCCTGCGCATTCCTGATCGTCGTCCGCGCGATGTTCTAGTCCGGCCGGCCGACGCTTCCTCCGCATAAAAAAACCCTCCGGGAAACCGGAGGGTTTTTCGTGAAACGGTTTACTGGAAGCGAATGCCGCGCGCGAGCGGGGAGAGCTTGCTCTCGACCCATTTGAAGCGGCCCGACTGGTCGGTCCACCATACGCTGCCGAGCGACTCGGGCGAACCTCCCATCTGCAAGTCGGCCTCCAGGCTGGCGCCGCCGCCGGTGACGGTGACGTCGGCATGCAATTCCAGCGACAACGGCGTTCCCTGGGGGAGCGTGCCGATGGCCGGCGTGATGTTGCTGCACGTGATGCCGTCCGATCCGAGCGAGCACGGCGTGGACACCGCTCCGCCCGGCTGGTTCACGCGGATGTTCTTCAGATCAACCGAGCCGGTGCGCAGCAGACTGAACACCAGGTCGGTGACGGACAGCGACTTGCCCGCGATCGCTTCGCCGGCGAACGTGAACGTGCCGAGCGTGACGCCGGTGCCCGAGACCATGGGTGCGGTGACCGGGCTGGTGGAGCCGATGGCCGAGATGCGGCCGAAGGCAGTCTGATGCTTGGGGTAGGGGCCCAGGATGTTCAGGCTGACGGTGGTGTTGCTGCTGTCGCCCACCAGCGAGACCTTAAAGCTGCGGACCTGCAGCAAACGCTCGGACGAGCCGTTGTTCTCCGGCGAGCGGATGACCGCGCGCACGACGAGCTTCACGTCGGTGTCGGCCGGTATGGCGTAGCCCTGCTCGGGGGTGAGCTGGACCTCGTAATACTGTTTGAAGTCGGCAGGCGTGTTGTTCAGGCGCTGGCGCAACGTAGCGACTACCTGGCCTTGTTCATTGACCAGCTCCAGGTAATCCAGGGCGGTGACTTCCTGGTAGAGCGTCACTTCGGCGGCGCGCAGATGGGCGGGTTCCACCGAACGGACGGCGCCGTCGGCGATGGCGTCCGATGTGCGGCCGGACAGCAGGAAGTGGCTGATGGACGGCAGCGTGAATCCGACCGATGAGGACGACGAAGACGAGGACATGGCGGACGAGGACATGGACGACGAAGACGACTCGGACGATGCCGACGACGAGACGCTGCTGCTCATACTGCTTTGGGACGACGCGACGTATTCACCGCGCTCGGCCAGGCGGTAGTTCTTCAGCTGGCCCTGCGACTCGGCCAGGAACGCGGCGGCCAGGCGGGCCATCTGGCCGCGGGTCAGCTCGGCGTCGAACGGCAGGTTGATGGACAGCGCGGTGCCGTGCTCGATGGCGGCGCGGTAGTACGGGTCGTACCACGTATCGCCTTCCTGGTTGTTCAGCTGGTACTCGTAGAGCTGGGCCAAAATCTTGAGCGCCTCGGCGTAGTTCACGTTGCGCTCGGGCTTCAGCGGCCACTGGTCCTTGGGCAACTTGGCGTCGGGGTATCCGCTGACGATGTCATGCTCCTTTCCGAAGCAAGCGTACGGCATGAACCAGGCGTCCAGCGGGACGTCGGTGAAGCACTGCTCGTCGGGACCCACGTAGGCTTCCAAGAAATTCGAGTAAGCGGTCTGGATGACGATCTTCAGGAACTCGGCGCGGTTGAGCTGCTGGGCGGGGCGGAACGTGCCGTCGTCATAGCCGCGCACCACCTCTTCGGCGGTGAGCATGCTGATGGCGGCGGATTCGGGCGTGGACGGATCCACGTCGGAGTACGGAAGGTGGGCGCGCGAGAAATCCAGCGCGAATGCCGTGAACGGAACGGCGAAGAGGGCCGTGACGGCCAAGAGTTTGCGGTTGTGCATGGGGCCAGTATACACCCGCCGGGCGTGGTACACTTTTTTCATGCGCATTCTGCATCCATCCGTCGCGGGACTCGCCGGGGCGGTCGTCGTGATCCTCGCGTTGTCGTTATTCTTCGCGGCCAGCGTGGCCAGCCACATGGCGCCCAAGCCGCCGCTGGAAGCCACCGGTCCGTCCACGGCATGCACTCGCGACAGCGATTGCCGCTGCAACGCGTTCGACGGTGCCGAGTTCATTGAAGGACAATTCACACAAGGCGTCTGCGGCTCGAACAAGATGTGCATGCTCTGCGTGTATGAATAAGCGGCTGCCGTTCATCGTCGCGCTGTTTGTCGTGCTCGCCCCGTTGCCGGCGGCCGCGGCCTATCGGCATGGCCAGACGATCCTGACCCACCCGTCGCGCCGCACACTGGTGCGCGACACCGAGGGCGTGATGTACGTGCCGCCGATCATGCCCAAGCCCAAAGGCATCGTCTGCACGGTAGATCCGCCGGCCATGTGCGCGGAGACGGCGGTCTGCGACGTGTCGCGCGGGCTGGGGGTGTGGCGCTGCCCGAAGAAATAGGAACTTGTATGCTGCGTCGGCATGCACATCGTGATGTTTTTGACCTTGGTCGCCGGCGGATTCTTCGGCGGCTACTACGGCGCCGCGGTGGGCTCGGCCGGACTCATCAGCGTGCCGCTGCTCATTCTGTTCGGCTTTTCGCCGTACATGGCGGTGGCCACCACGCGGCCGGCCGCGTTCGCGCTGGAGACGGCAAGCGCGGTGCGGTATTGGCGCGACGGCAAACTGTCGCCCGAGCACATCCGAAAAGGAATCATCCTGGGATTGTTCGGTTCGATCGGCGCGGTGGCGGGCGCCGTGATCATCGGGGCGGTCAGCGACCAGGTGCTGCGGCTGCTGTTCGCGCTCGTCATCAGCTCCATGTTGTTGTTCCTCATCACCAAGAAGGACTGGGGCACGCGTGAGCGGCATGAGCGCGCCAAGAACATGGCCATGCTGTCGTTGGTCACCATGCTCACCGGCATTTACGGCGGGTTCTTCGGCTTCACGTTCGGTACCCTCATGACCATCGTACTGGTGTGGTTCGGCTGCACGCTGCTGCAGGGTGCTGCTTTGTCGCGCATCATCGGCATGTTCACGAGCGTGGCCGCCACGGCGGTGTTCGTGTCCAAGGGTTCGATCGATTACCCGGCCGCATTGGCGCTGGGGATAGGGTTCGGGTTCGGCGGCTGGATGGGCGCCGGCGCCAGTTCCAAGAAGGGCAACGCGTACATCAAGAAATTGCTGGTGATCGTGGTGGTCGTCTCGGTGCTGAAGCTGTTGTGGGATTTCGTGCAGGTGCATTCATCGCTCGGGTAAGTTGCGCATGTCGAGCAGCATGTCGTCGGACTTGAACAATGCGCCGGGATGCGCGCCACGAAAAAACCGACAGCCGCATCGTGCTCATCAATCCGTAATGTTCTTTGGGTGTTGGTCTGCGCGCACCCGATATATAACGCAGGGACATATGTGAGAATGGATACTGGCACAGGATATGATAAAAATTGACATTATAATCAAATATACTTAAATTAATATTTCTATAGAAATCCGCTGTCCTCGCGCGGCACCTCACGTCGTACATTTTTCGGAGGCGGCCCCCGGCTCTGTGCAGACATTGGAAGGCCTTCGTATGGTGACGTCCCGCATGTGCCTTCACCTTCTGCAGGAAGCCGACAGTGTCGTCATCCTTCCCCGGGGCACAATTCATCCGGATGTTCTTGCACAATGCGACCGGCCGCGATCGCGCATCCCCCGGGGAGAACTTGCGGGGGCATTTCCCCATACGCACCGGAAACCTCGGTGTCTGGTTGCTTTGCCGGGAACAAAAACATCCACGCTCATGTTCAATATGCGGGAAGCGGCAAGAGCCATATACGATGTGATCAGCGCGGGCCCCCGCCACAGAGACATGCTCATCCGTGCAACGAGGGATGCACCACTGATCGCCGATCTTCTCGTGGATATTTCCGGTGCACAGGAGCGCGGGGATATAGCACGAATCTTCAACGAAGATATCTGCAATCTGCTGATGACCAGGTCATCGCTTTGCGAATCTGAGGGCGCATATCGTTTGGCAGCGGAAATACAGGAGGCGCAATCGGGTACCCTGCATGCAATTGACTGGCGCACAGAAGCTGAGGCCATGGTGTTTAGCGGCGCGCATGCACGCAGTGTGCGCGAAGGTTATGCCCGAGATTCAGGAGAGCGTGTACTCGATTTTCCCTTGGGCCTTTAGACATTACATTGCCCCTTCGTGCGCGGGCCGATGAGTCTGAATAATTGACAAATACTTCACTACTCAAGTACTATACAAGTATGCAAACACTCTCCCAGTCCTTGAAGCTCATGCTGAACCTGGCCATCGTCCAGGCCGGACTCAGCCGCCGCTTCGACGGACGCCTGGGCGGCCTCGGCCTGACCGAGTTCCTGATTCTGTCGCAGCTGGCCGCCGCGCCGGACGAGAAGCTGCGCCGCATCGATCTGGCCGAGAGCATCGGGCTGACCGCCTCGGGCGTCACGCGCCTGCTGGCCCCCATGGAGAAAATCGGACTCGTGAAGCGCGAAGCCAACGCCGCCGACGCGCGCGTGAGCATGGTGTCGCTGGCGAAGGGCGGCAAGCAACAGTTGCAGGACGCCATCGAGAACGCTGAAGCATTGGCCAAGACCACGCTGGAGCTGGCCTCCAAAGAAGAGCTCGCGCATGCCGGCGCGCTGCTGCGGAAGCTGGGCGGAACGGTGCGCTGAGGCTAGAATGGATGCAATTCATTCGTACTCTTTTCTGAATCGCCCATGAAAACCCTGAAATGCGACCGATGCGACGCCACGGCAAAAGGTGAAACGTTCGACGCATGGATGAAGGACCTGATGCCGCACTACATGCAGGCCCATGCCGATTTCATGAGCGATCCCAGCCATACGAAAGAGGACATGGCAAAGTGGATGATGGACAACAAGGCCAGGTTCGACGCCGCGTAAGCGCGGGCTCGCTGCATTACCGGCTAACGTCCGTCGTACCTTTTTTCTGTTTCTTCCGGTACAGAAACCACTGCATGACGATGTGCCTGAGGGTTTGAACCGACTGCAAACGGAACTTCCGGAGACCCTCTTCGTTCGTCACGCAAAATGCGCCGCCGAAGATCTTGGCGCACTGCTCGGCTGCATCCTGCGTGCTATCCGCGTGGACGATTTCCTCGAACGGCAGCGCGGCGCCGTACTGCTCCCGGACCAACGGAACCAGCGTCGGCAACGCCCAAAGATACGTCCGGTCGCTGGTTGATTCGATCGGCGTGGCAACGTGCAGCTGCGGATTCGGCAACTGAAAACCCTGGGAAGGGATGCCGGGGAAATGGGATTTTTGCTCCAAGGTTTTCCGTATGGCATGGAGTTGCGGCACAAGCATGACCGCACGCATGTCGCGGCGGATGGCATCCACACTTTCCTCGAACGAGCCGACGTGCCGCATACGAAGCACCCGGCCCATGTCCGCGTGTGCTTGGCAGAAAACGGTTGCAGCGCGATCCGTACAACTTCCCTGCGTCAGCGAAACGACGGTATCGACATCGTCCAATCCCTCGCCTCTGTTGAATGCATCGGGCGAAAAAGGCGCAAAGCCCAGCGCGTTCAATCGTTCATTCATAACATTTTTATACAACAATGCTTTTATTTTGTCGAATTGCAGTCGCGACTTCCCGCCAGGCTTGCCATGATTTCAGGGTCCCCAGCTGAAATGTATGATGGGAATCATGGAGTATACGAAAGCGTATTTCTTCGGTCTGACACTGGCATTCGCCGTAGGGCCGATGGCTTTACTGATCGTTCAGAGGGGTCTGAACAAAGGTCTTTCAAGCGCCCTGGCCACCGCATCCGCCATTGCCATGGCGGATTTCACCTACGCGATCATCGCGTTCGGCATCGGCACGTCGGTCCTGCAATTCATGAAGTCGTACGAGGTATACGTCCATGTGTTTTCGGGAGCGGTGCTGCTCCTCTTGGCGATTCATGTTTTTTATTCGGCATTCCAGAAATACTCACGCCGGCAACAAACGGCCGCGGCCAAGGGTGTCGGTAATGATTTCTTGTCGGCATACCTGCTGACGATACATAACCCGATGACCGTCGCCGTCTTCCTCGGTTTCCTCGGGTATCTCACCGAAGTCACGTCGGTGGCGGGGATGCTGGGATTTGCCTTCGTCCTTTTTCTCGGAAGCCTGAGCGGACAGGCGGCCATCGCCCTCACCGCCTCGGGCCTTCGGGGATTTTTCCAGAATCCGACGTCAATTTTCCTCCTGAATACCATCAGTGCCCTCGGCATCGCGGCATTCGCCTTCATGAGCTTTCTCAAGGTCTTGTAGCGCTCTGCGAGCTCAGTCGAATGGTAGTCCCGGCGGGAATCGAACCTGCATCTACCCCTTAGGAGAGGGTCGTTCTATCCATTGAACTACGGGACCACGGTCTGTCGTACGGCAAAAAGAGCGGGTCGGCCCGGCATGCGCATCCGCGGGGCCTATTTCAAAATCAACACCTGCCTACTGTCGGTCGGCAAGGTGCTCTGCTTGGCTTTGAATTCGTCCACGATCTGGGTGTCCTTGGCGCCGCAGGCTTTGGCCACGGCCGGAGCATCGATGTCCTTGGTCGGCACGATGATGACCACGCGCGGATCGACGGCCTCCACCAAAGCGGCGGTCTTCTTCTGATCGTCGGGGCGGATGACCAGCACGTCCACGTCGCCCATCAGGGCGAGCTCGGCGTCGGTCCACGTGAGCACCGGCATGTCGACGAATCCGCAGCGCACGACGTCGATGGACGCGGTGTACGCGACCTGCTTGCCGGCTTCCTGGCCGATGGCGCGCAGCGTCATGTTGTCGACATCGTATTCACCCGGCCAGCTGATCGTTCTCCCTCTTATGGTTTCCTCGGGGCGGCTGAGCAACGAGTAGGT
>DAORHV010000044.1:0-7533 GCA_035438175.1 Candidatus Peribacteria bacterium | reverse complement strand
CGACTGGATGCTGCACGACGCCGAGTACTTCAGCCTGCTCAGGCCGCTCACCGAGCTGCACGTGACCAAGCTCTTCGCACAGTACCCGCAGTACTTCACGTCGTTCACCAGCTGCAACAAGAACTGGAAGATCTCCGGCGACGGCCCCGAAAGCCGCTGGTGCGGCGACTGTCCCAAGTGCGCGTTCGTCTTCGCGCTGCTGGCCGCCCACGTGGACCGCAAGACGCTGGACGTGATCTTCGATAAAAACATGTTCGACGAACACGAACTGCTGCCGCTCTACCGCCAGCTGCTGGGAATAGAAGGCACCAAGCCGTTCGAGTGCGTCGGCACGCCGGAAGAGACCGTGGCCGCCTTCCTGATGGCCCACGAGCGCGGCGATCTGGACGACACCGCCGCCATGCAACTGTTCCTCAAGTCATCCGTCTTCAAGGCCATCAAGAAACCCAAGCCGCTCATCGCCAAGCAGTTCGAGCTCGGCACCCGGCACTTGGTTCCGCCACAGTATCTTTCTCTGCTCCCCCGCTGATGCGTATTCAGGAACTCGATAATAAAAAGATCTGCATTTTGGGCTTCGGCCGCGAAGGCCAGGCCACCATGCGTGCCGTCCGCCAGTTCGCGCCCAGCGCGACGGTGACCATTGCCGACAAGAAGCTGCAGAATCCCCCGCTCGGCGTGGAGACGCAGACCGGCGACGGCTACCTGGCCGACCTGGGGCGCTTCGACCTCATCGTAAAGTCCCCCGGCATTCCCCCGCAGCCCGAATTCGCGGCGGTGAAGGACAAGATCACCTCGGCCACCCAGATCTTCCTGGATACGGCCAAGGCCGCCGGGTCGCAGATCATCGGCATCACCGGCTCCAAAGGAAAGAGCACCACCACCACATTGATCTACGAGTTGCTGAAAGCGGGCGGCAAGGACGTGCACCTGGTCGGCAACATCGGCATTCCTGCTATCGATTTCCTGGATCACGCCAAACCGAACACAATTTTTGTTCAGGAGATGAGCAGTTATCAACTCGCGGATCTGACCACGAGCCCGCAGATCGCGGTGGTCACCGCGTTTTTCCCCGAGCACCTGGATTACCACGGTTCGCTCCATGCTTACCTGGAAGCCAAGAAGCGCATCGCCAGTTTCCAGCAGCCGGGCGACACCGTGTTCTACGGCGACGGCTTCCCCGAGACCAAAGAAATCGCCGAAGCCAGTCCCGGCCGCCATATCTCGTATTCCAAGACCGACGCGCCGGTGACGCTGCAAGAAATCCGGCTGCGTGGCGAACACAACCTGACCAACATCGGCGGTGCCTGGAAGGTCGCGTCGTCGCTCGGCGTGCCGGTATCGGTGGCGCTGCCCGTCATCAAGAACTTCAAAGGGCTCCCCCACCGCCTGGAATCGCTTGGCAAAGCCGGCGGCATCGAGTGGGTGGACGACGCCATCTCCACCACGCCCGAATCGGCCATCGCTGCGCTGGACGCATTGGGTGACGACGTGGTGACCATGCTGCTGGGCGGCCAGGACCGCGGCTACGATTTCCGTTCGCTGGCCGCGCGCATCGCCAAGTCCAAAGTCCGCATCATCGTGCTGTTCGGTGAAAGCGGTCCGCGCATCCGCGAGGCCGTGGGCGACGCGCACGCCGACGTGTGCTTCCACGAAGCCGACTCCATGGAACGCGGCGTGGAACTGGCGCGCAAGAACACCATGGAAGGCAAAACCGTGCTGCTGTCCCCCGCCTCTCCCAGCTACGACATGTACAAGAACTTCGAAGACCGCGGCGACCAGTTCAAGAAGTACGCGCTTGGCGCGAAGTAACCGCGCTACTCGTTCTCCATGTTGTTGTCGGCGTTCGGATTCACGCGACGCAGACTTGCATGAATCGCCGCACGCGTCGCGTTGTTTCGCAATTGGTTCACCACCATGTTCACGACCGCGGTGTGAAAAGCGAATTCCCTGCCGAGCACGTCATCGACGATTTCCTCGGCCACGACGACCAGTCGCAAGGCGGCCGCCATGTGCGGTGACGTGTTGTCAATTTCGACAACGGACATTGCTTCCATGCGGGCATGGTACGCATTCGCGAAACAAGCGCAAGTTCCTGGCGAACCGCGTCTCGCTTGTGGCTTAGGGATGCGGCGGAACCGACGGCATGTCGCCGGAGCCCACCTTCACTTTGGCCGGGCGGATGACCTTGCCGCCGAACTCGTAGCCGTCCTCGAACGCTTCCAGGACTTTGCCGGCTTCACCGGGGCCGGTCATCAGCACTTCATGGCGCTCGGGGTTGGCGGTCTCGCCGGCGGCGTCGAATTTCTTCAAGCCCATCTCGCCGGTCACGCGCATGAATTCCTGCTCGACGGCGGTCATCCCCTTCACCCACTCGTGCGACTTCAGTTCCTCGGGCAGATGCTTGAACGCGCGCTGGAAATTGTCGATGGTCGGCAACAGGCGTCGCAACGTGGTCTCGGCGGCGTATTTCTTCAGCTCCCCGCCCTCGCGCTCCATACGGATCTTGGCGTTTTGCAATTCGGCCTGGGCGCGCCCGGCGATTTCGGTGAGTTTGGCGACCTGTTGCGTGAGCTCATCCACTTTGGCCTGCAAACCCGATGCATGGGCATCGTCGGCCTGGGCCTTCTTCACTTTCTCCAGCAGATCGTCGCCGTCGCCTTTCTGCGGTTTGGGGGCTTTGCCGTGCGCTTTGTCATCGTTTTTGGTCATGCCGGAAGCATAGCAGAACCACCGTATTTCTCAACGCGCCTTCGGCTCAGCCGAGGCTGCGGCGGATGATGCCGGCTTCCACGATCTCGCTCTTGATGGCGTCCTCGCGCAGCAGCTTCTTGTCCTTTAAGCGGCGGAAGATGGTGGAGGTGAAGTTGCGGTGGATGAAATGATGCGGCTTCTCGGGGCCCAGCTCGATGCCGAGGATCTCCTCGATGGCGGCCACGTCTTCCTTCACGCCCTTGAACGTGGCCGAGGTCTTGGCCAGCGCGTCCAGGTTCTCGCGATTCAGGTACTTGCCGGCGTGCTGCAGATCGGCACGCAGGGCCGGATAATACTTGTCGATCATGTCGTAGAGGCCCAGCTCCTTGGCTTTGCGCAATCCGCGGCCGGTGGTGATGAACTCCGGCGGCACGCCGACCGAGTACAACGCGGCGGTAAACCCGATGGCGCGCGGCAGGCGCACCTTGCCGATGCCGCGGCTGTAGCCGAACAAACCGATGTGCTGCAGGCGCTCGCGGCGCGGCGGCACGTACGCGGCGACCTGGTTGATGAGCGGGGCGATGGACTCGATGGCCGGACGCCACATGCCGGTGAACAGGGCCGCCAGTTGGCCGATGGCCTTCAGATCGGCGGGCGGAACGTACACGGGCTTCAGCTTGGGCGCCTGCTCACGGATGGCCTTCAGCGCTTTGACCACGTCTTTCATCTCGTAGTCGTAGCGGAAACCCGACTGGATGGAATACGTGGCCACGCCGGCGTACTGCTCCAGGAAGGTTCCGGTGTAGAGCGGGTTCACGCTGCCGCGGAACGGCAACGAGCCGGTGCCGATGACGGGGTGCACCTTGATTCCGAGCGACTTGCCCACGTCTGCCGTGATGCTGAGCGCAGCCTTCACCGCCAGCACGGCCGGCACGAGTCCTGCGTTCATGGCCGGGTCGGAGCGCGCCATGAAAATGCGCTGGCCGCGGTCGCTCATGTCTTTCTTCTCCTTCACGAGTGACTCCCAGTACGGCCGCACGATTGATTCGATGCTCAGCAGCGACCCCACGTCTTCCACCAGCGGCGTGACCTCGAACAATTTGAGCATCTGGTCATCCGGCTTTTTCCCTTTATGGAAGATGGCGCGGTGGTAGCCGGCGATTTCCTTGAACGCGGCCCGCACGGCCAGCGGCTGCGACGCCGAGGTGGTCAGCGGCAGGAACATCTCGGTGACGGCCGGGTGCTTCATGCCGATGTCGCGAGCCAGGTCGGCCAGCGACAGCACGTTCATGAACGCGCGCGCCGAGCGGTGCATGTTGCCGCCGTCGAACGCCGGAATGCGGTACGTCAGGTGGATCTGCTCACCCAGCGGCTTCTTGGCGAGCAGCTTCTGCGCACGCGAAAACAGCTTCTCGCCAACCGCTTCATCCACGTATTTACCCTCCCAGTCCCACATGTACTCGTCGATGGGCAGCTCTTCGAACAAGAGCGTCATCTCTTCGATCTCATCCTGGGTGGGAACGAACGCATCCCCCTTCCACCACGGCACCGACGCGTTGTCCGGATGCTGCGTCGCCATAGTCACCGGTGGCCAGACTCGCTTGCCCATACGACCGCACTGTACCATGGCGCCATGCCGACCCGAAAACGAACGTCTGCTTCTCGTGTCGCAGCGCAGGCACCGGCATCTCGCGGCGGCTTGTCCGGATCGCCGCTGCAGGAATACGCCATGATCGCCGGTGTCAGTCTCCTGCTGAGTTGGCTCCTCAGCTTGGCATTCCCGTATGGAATCACCACCGAGGAAACGACCGGCTATTTCGCCGTGACGCAGGGGTTTTCGTGGACCGCGCAAAACTTGCTCGACTGGTGGCGAACGCCTTTCCTCGGGTTTGTGTACAAAGCATTCCTGCATCTCTTCGCCAATCCTTCCATTGCGATCTTCTGGCTGCACGCCGGCGTGTCCGCCCTGAACATCGGACTGGTCCTCGCGGTGTGCCGGAAGATCTGCCCGACACGCGCGGCCGCATCGGCCATTGCATGGACGTACCTCGCGATGGAAGTCCTGACGATGCGCTCGTTCTATTTCGACACGCAGATCGCCTCGGATACCTTCTACGGGCGCTTCGGATTGCTGTCGGTGCTGCTCATCCTCTACGGATGGCTGCAGGGCAAGCGGCTGCCGGTCCTTACCGGGTATGCCGTCATCGGCGTGCTCGTCGCCATGCGTTCGGCCGGACTCGCGCTGCTTCCGGTCTGGATTCCGTTTGCCGTTGTCGCATTCCGCAAAAGCGGCTCGGGCCCGCGGACGCGGATTGCCGCCACCACGCTGTGCATTGCGCTGACGCTCGTCCCGATTGCCCTGTGGTCCGCGCGCAACGCGGCGGTGTACGGCCAATTCCGGCCTACGTCGTACGCCTCGTTCCAGCTCCTGTCCCGCGCGCTGCCGCTGCTCCGGGACACCGACCGGGTCTTCGACGATCCGGCGACGAACGAACGCTTCATTTCCACCGTACGAACGTTCGAACGGCGCATCGACATCGGAAAATTCGACCACATGGAAGCATGGGGAAGAATCGGCAGGCATAACATCTACTTTCCCTGGGACAACATCCTGCCGCCCGACGGTCCGTTCCGCTTCCTGCGAGACTCTGCAATTCCCGCACAGGACCGTGATGAAAGCGCGCTCAATTCATCCAAAAACCTGTTTCTCATCGACGGCGCGGCACTTCCGGTTGCCCTGCGCATCCTTCAAAACCATCCGCTTGCGTACGCCAGGCTCGTGGCGGGAGATTATCTGCAGCTGTTCGATATTTCGCAGGGAATCCAGGCGCGGAAAGCGGAAGTCTTCACCGCGGATGCGGCGGATTCATATGACCAGATCACAACGCCGTTGCTGTATCCGCCCGACGGCAAGCCCGATCTGAGCCGCATCAACGCAACCGTTCGCGGCGCCTGGTGGCTCGTTACTCAAAACGGCATCGTACTTGCCGGCAGGGCGGCTTTGGAGCGGTCCATGCCATTTGCCGTACACGCGATTGCGCTCTGTGCCGTGGTCTTCCTGTTCTATCGCAAGCGCACGCCCTCGGCTTCCGCGTATGCGTCGGTCATCGTGCTCCTTTTCGCAACCGTCTCGCTGCACAATCTGCTGGTGTCCGTGACGCAGCCTCCGATGTATCGCTTTTGCATTCCGGGTGCCGGCATCGCAAATCTGATTTTCGTTCTCGGCGCGGCGGCACTTCCGAAATTCCTCTCCATCCTTTCGCAATCTTCACCGGCCGTACGCCTGTTCGGATCTCGTCCGCGGTCGCATCGAACAAAGCGTGGGTAGGAAGCGCTGCCTGCACCTTAAGAACAGCTTAAGAAACGAGACCCCCTGCGTGACTTGCCCAAGCCAGAAACGCTATACTGGAAGGGTATGGTAAAGAAGAAGGCCCGCGCGCAAACAAACGGTGCTTGCGATTGTGCTTCCAAGACCGGCACCCGCGATATGCTTCATGAGTCTTTGGAAACCTGCGCGATGCTGCTGGCGGCCGCGGCGTTGTTCCTTGTCTATAACCGCTTCGGATCCCCGTCGTTCGCAATGGAAACCGGCGCAGCCGTCAGTCTCGGCGCCATTTTCCTGGTGGGCGTCACCGCGTCGGTAAGCAGCTGCCTGGCGCTGGTCGGCGGACTCCTGCTCTCGGTCTCGGCCGCGTGGTGCGAAGGCAAAGACAACCTGTCGCATTCGGCGAAATTCGCCCCGTTGGCGCTCTTCAACGTCGGACGTCTGGCCGGCTACCTGGTGCTCGGCGGCGTGATCGGACTGATCGGGAAGAACGTGGGGCTGTCGCTGAAGACCACCGGGTTCGTCACGGTGGCGCTGTCGCTCATCATGCTGGCGCTGGGGCTGAAGATCCTGCATATCGTTCCGAAGAGCTTCTGCACCATCCCGTTGCCGAAGAGCATGATGAAGCGCATCCGCGGATTGTCGGATTCGCGGCACCCGGTCGCCGCGCCGCTGCTCGGCGCACTGACGTTCTTCATTCCGTGCGGATTCACGCAGTCGGTGCAGCTCCTGGCGCTCGGTTCCGGCAGCTTCGCGGCCGGCGCCCTCATTATGTTCGCGTTCGCGCTCGGCACGCTTCCTGCGCTGCTCGGCATCAGTGCGCTCAGCGCGTTCGCCGACGGCAAGGCCGGACGCCTGTTCTTCAAATTTTCCGGCGCGGTGGTGGTGCTGCTCGCGTTCATGAACCTGAGCAACGGCCTGGTGCTCACCGGCCACGATCCGCTGAAACTGATCGGACTGAAGGCACCCGCCGTATACGCCAGCAACGACCCCAACGTGACGATCGATGAGAACGGACAGCAGATCATCAGCATGCAGGTCAGCAGCCACGGCTACTCCCCCGCTTCGTTCACCATCGATCCCAACAAGCCGACGTGGGTCTATGCCGTCGCGAAAGACGGCGTGTCCGGCTGCGCCAGCCAGCTCACCGCCCCGGCGTTCAACATGAGCGTGCCGATCAACAAAGGTGAAAATTGGATGGGTCCGATGACCCCGACGAAAGACTTCACGCTGGCATGCTCCATGGGCATGTACCGCGCCGAGGTCCACGTGAAGAGCTAGGCTAGATTTTGCACGGCACCTCCGGGTCGGCGATGCAGTTTTCGGTGGGCGGCGGTCCGCGGTCCGGGCAGGTTTGCGAGTAGCGGCACGCGTCCCTGCTCAGCAGGCTCAGCTGGTATTTGAGGTCGTCTTGGAGAAGCGCATCCGTGAGGAGCAACTGGTCGCCGTCGGCGAACACGTACTCGCCGGGATTGCCGGGAACCAGCGTGCCGTTCACGTACAGTTTCATGGGTCCG
>DAORHV010000043.1:0-7545 GCA_035438175.1 Candidatus Peribacteria bacterium | reverse complement strand
GTCGATCTGTTTCTGATCCAACTTCTTGTCGCTGAACGCGACCGGACTCCAGCGGCGCTTGATGTCTTCGGTGAGCGGCAGTTCGGTCAGGGCGGGCTTTTCGGGGTAGGCCATACTGGAAAGAGGGAGAAGCCCCGATACTTTGGTCCCCGCGAGTTTCGCTGTCGAGCGGATGTCCTTGCCGATGTTTCCCAGACGGGTTTCTGTCATTTTTTCTTGTGCGGCGGGCGCCTCCGGCGCACCATACGCGGCCATGCCAGTGCAATCGGCCCCCAAAGGCACGCCCGATGACGACGCGGTCGCGGAGATCGACGCGTTCCTGCGGAACGGCGGTTCGGTCTGCGTGCCCGCCTTGCATGCGGCGCGCGCCGGTCAAATCCTCTACCAGGCGTTACCCGACGGCAGCGGCCTGCAGGGGCCGGTGTACCAGGCGTTGCGCGCGTTCTTCCGGGCCAACGCGCTGCCCGTCGAATCACCGGAGCGGAAGACGGCGTGCATCTTCGTCGATCCGGATCCGGATATCACCCGTGATGCCCAGCGTCAGCGTGCGATGGTCATCCAAGAAGAGATCCACGTCGCGATTGCCAGATTGAACAGCTGGACCGGCATCGATTTTGAGCGATACAGGACGACCGTGCGCCGGGAATTGGCCGATAACGACTACTGCGGCGTGGCGGGCCCCGATTGCCTGGGCAAAAATGTCATCCGGTTCGCAATGGGCCCCCATTATCCGGAAGCGCATCGCCGGTTTGCGCCTCACCTCATCGTCCCGGTCACCACCGGCCAGGACGCCGGGCTGGCGCAGGAAAACGACCCGGAAGCCGTCCGGCAGACGTATTTGGCGGTGTTTCGGCGTAACTACGAAATGCTCACGACGATGTCGTATTACGAGGATGTTGATCCGGCTTGACCGACCTGGTCTGGTTCGGTAGGCTGGCACAGCTTTATGCTCAGCAAACGTCGCTGGCGCCGGCGCTTACGCCGGCACGGGTTCTTGAAACGCATGGCCACTAAAAATGGCCGCGCGGTGCTCAAACGTCGTCGTTCCCAGGGACGAAAGCGTCTCGCTGTGCAGAAAAAGGTGAAGTAGTAGGGGCGAAACATTCCTGTATCATGCGGATATGGTGAACGTTCTTCGACGTGTGGCCGCATTCTGGTTCTTCCTCCTGGGCTTCCTGGCCATTGCGGGGGTGTTACTGATGAAGCGCGAACTGTTGTCGCCGCCGCTGGTGGCCGTGGTCCACGTGCTAGACCTGCCGCTCTTGTTCTCCGGCATCGTGTTCGGCGGCACCAGCCTGTACCGCAGCATGGTTCCCGAAGGAAAGTCGTCGCCGGTGCTGGCGATTCTTATTGCCATTCCGCTGCTGGCCGTGTTCTGCGTGTTCGCGTACTTCAACTTCGCGCTGCCCTTCTCCGACCTGTAGTCCTTACGACTTCGGAATGACCACGTTGCGCTCGGGCGAACCCAGGCGCTTGTTTACGAAACGGGCGGCCACGAACAGGTAATCACTCAGGCGGTTCACGTACATGATGCACTCGGGCGTGATCTTCTCGCTCTCGCCGAGTTCCACGATCCAGCGTTCGGCACGGCGGCACACCGTGCGCGCGCGGTGCAGTTCGGAACCGGCCACCGATCCGCTCGGGAAAATGAACGATGTGAGCGGCGGCAATTCGGCTTCCATGGCGTCGATCCACGTTTCCAGTTCGGTGGACCACTCGGCATGCGAGCGGATCACCTTGGCTTTGCTCTCGAGCGGCGTCGCCAAATCGGCGCCGATCGAAAAGAGCGTTCCCTGGATCGCGGCCAGCTGCGCGGCGACCGGCTCGGGGACGTCTCCGCCGCTGAGCAGCACACCCAAACAGGCGTTCAGTTCATCAATCGTTCCATACGCGTGCATGCGTAACGACGCCTTGGAGACGCGGTGGCCGCCGTATAAACCCGTGGTGCCTTTATCACCCGTTCGCGTATAAATTTTCATAACCGGATTATACGCCGATCTTGCCCTTCACGTGCGCCAGGACTTTGGCGTGCGCCGCATCGGTTTCGGCCTGCTGCAGCGTGCGTTCGGATGAGCGGTACACGAAGCGCAGCGTCAGGCGCTTGTCCGAAGCATCGGCGGGGTTCTGGTACAGGTTCACGATCTCGGCGGATTCCAGCAGCGGGTCGACCGCGCGCAGACCATCGAACAGCGAAGAAGCCTGCACGCCGGCCTTGGCCGCAACGGTCTCGTCGTAGCTGACCGGCGGGAACGCGGGCAGAGCCTTCACGATGGCGACGCTCGGCTCCATGACCATCAGCGCGTTCCAATCCACCGTCACCGCGGCGGCGCGGGCGGGCAAATCGCAGGCGGCGCACACGGCCGGGTGTACCTCGAACAAACTGCCGATCACCTTGCCTTTGCACGTCACCTCGGCGCTGCGGCCGGGGTGCATCCAGGAGGCGACACCGTGTTCCATCGGACGGACGTCGACGGCGTAGCCCATGGCGGCGCATGCTCGCTGCAGATCGGCCTTGGCTACCAGCAGCGGGGCGTCGGCCAGCGCGGTGTCGCCTTTGGCGGCAACCACCATGCAGCACTCGACGCGCTCTTCTTTTTTGTCGTACACGTGTCCGTACTCGAATGTTTTCACCATGCCCGGAGCCGTGCGCAGCTGCCGCGCGGAGGTTTCGAGTACGTTGGGGAGCAGACTCAGGCGCATGAGCGACACTTCTTCGCCGATGGGATTCTCGATGGCCACTGCCTTGGATTCATCCAGGCCGAAGCGCTTCACCTGTTGCGGGCTGGCGAACGCCAGGTGCAGCAATTCCCAATAGCCGCTGTCGCACAGCGAATCGCGCAACTGGTGCAGGCGCGGGTCGCGCTGCGGCGGCACGATGCTCGCGGCGGGGACGACCGGTTTGATCTTGTTGTAACCGTAGACGCGCGCCACTTCTTCCACGATGTCGGCCGGCAGCTTGATGTCCGGACGCCACGGCGGCGGCGTAATGGAGAGGGCCTTTCCGGCGGCCTTCAGCTCGAAGCCGAGGTCCGTCAGGATTTCCTTGATGCGCTTGGCGCCGACTTCCTCGCCGATCATGGAATGGATGCGCTCCTCGCTGATCTTCACGACCGGCTGGGTTTTCTCCTTGCCCCAGCGCACGTTGGAGGACGCCACGCGTCCGCCCGGGCACAGTTCGCAGAACAGCTGCACGGCGCGGGCCAGGCCGGCCACGGACGTGCACGGTTGCACGCCTTTCTCGTACACGGTCGCGGCGTCGGTGCGGTGCGTCAGCGCGATGGCCGCCTTGCGGATGGTCACCGGGTCGGGGATGGCGGCCTGCAGGAAAATGCGCTTGGTCTCCGGCTTGGTGGAAGTGCGCAGACCTCCCATGATGCCGAACAAGTCGAAGATTCCTTCGTCGTCGCTGATGACGATCACACCGTCGGGCAGCGTGCGCTTGGCTTTGTCGAGCGTGGTCATCTCCTCTCCTTTCTTGGACAGGCGCACGTGGATGTCGCCGCGGAAATCGGAGACGTCGAACGCATGCAGCGGCATGCCCTGCTCCAGCATGACGTAGTTGGTGATGTCGATGGGCAGTGAAATGGAGCGGTGTCCGGCGGCTTCCAGATGCTTCTTCATCCAGTCCGGCGTCTCGCCGGGGCCGTCGATCTCGATGACGACCGCGTTGTAGAACGGTACCAGTCCGTTGGTTTCGTCGTGTACGGCGAACCCGGGTTTGGCCTTGGCGAACTTCACGTCCGGCGTCTCGGCGCGCTTCTTCCACTTGGCCAGTCCGTGGGCCACGACCTCGCGGGCCACGCCGACATGCGAGAACAGGTCGGGACGGTTGGTGATGGCGTGGTTATCGATATGGAACACCACGTCGTTGAGCCCCAGCGCCTCGCGCAGGGGAGTGCCGACTTTCAGGTTCAGCGGCGTCAGGTCGATGACCGGGCGTGCGCCGTCTTCGGGTTTGGCCGGGAACATGCCCGCGAGTTCCAGTTCTTCGGCGGCGCAGATCATGCCTTCGCTCTTCTCGCCGCGGATCTTGGCGGCACCCAGGGTCACCAATTCTGTTCCGTGGCGGACCTGCGCGCCCACGTGGGCCAGCGCGACCAGCATCCCTTCCTTCAAGTTGCTTCCGCCGCACACTAACGGTTTGGTGCCGGCCTCGGTCACCACGTCGCACAGCGACAGCTTGTCGGCGCCGGGGTGCTTGCGGAGATTCGTCACCTTGCCGACCACGCAGTTGCGGAGCAGCGCGCCTTGCGCCACCGCGTCATCCACTTCGCCGGTACCGGCGGTCAGCCGGTCCGAAATGGTCTGCGGATCGGTCTCGATCCAGTCGACGAAATCCGAAAGCCAGTTCATCGAAATACGCATGCGGGGACAGCCTACGCGGAACTCGTCCCGTCGGCCAGTACAACGCCCGTACCCGTCTTCATTGCCCGCGCCGCGGTTCTGTTGTCCGGCCGCATGGCGCTTGCACGCGCGGTGGTATAGTGGTCGTTGTTTTCTTCCCAGTTCCCACGTATGAGTCTCCTATCCTCCAAGAAGTCCAAGATGTCCGCGTGTTCCCCGGCCTGCGTCATCGTGAAGTGGGTCGTGGCTTTGGCCCTGTTCCTGGTCAGCATCGCTTCGCTGGTCGGCATCTACCAGACGCACATCGTCGCGGGTGGCGCCCAGTTCGGCTCCACGTCGGGCTCGTTGGCAATTCTGGCCTTCACGGCCTCGGTCTTCGCTTGGACGCGCCAGATGATGACGTGCATGAAAAAGGACTGCGAGGTCTGCGCGTAGGTCTGCTGTTGTTTCCGCGGCACGTTCTGCGTATCCTGCGTATCCCACGGCTGGATGGCTCCGTCTGGGCATGACCGTTCTTTCCAAGCCATCCGAAGATCCACGGAGAGGTCGCATAGTGGCCTAGTGCGCTCGCTTGGAAAGCGAGTAGACGTGAAAACGTCTCGGGAGTTCGAATCTCCCCCTCTCCGCCAGACAACTCGCGAAAGGAAGCTTGCCAGTTTCCTCTCGCGGACTCTCCTTCGGCTTCTGGCGCTCCAGGCAGGCGGAGCCTGCCTTCGCGCGTTTCTACGGAAAACAGCAGCGCATCAGTGCGGGGGTCGCGCTTCCCTTCATGATGTTCGACGTAATCCGTTGGCGCTTGCAAGCCACGATGACGGGTCCGGTGTGCCATACATCTGTATACTGGCGCGGCGTACCCCGCGCTTCCGCGATGCGAGCCAAAACAGCCACCGCCGGCAGGATCAGTCGTTCGCGGCCCGCGAAGATTCCGCGCATGGGCGGCTGGATGGACTTCGGCCTCTTCGTGGCGGGTGCGGTACTCATCACCTTGTTCCTCCAGGCCAGCACGCCGAAGTTCGGAAAGGTGATCTACCACTACGAGACCATGCCCGAGCAGTACGCGCAGCTGCCGCTCTTGGTGAAGACCGCGGCGCCCACCATGTTCGTGCGCGTCCCGATGGCGATTCAGAAGTTTTCACCGCGCAACTACCTGGTGAAGCCCGACGACTGCATTCGCGAAATGAAGATCAACGGCAAGACGGTGCCGTCGGCGATCGCCAAGTTCTGCGACTACGACGACGGCCATGTCCTGAACCTGGGCAAATACCTGAAGGAGGGGAACAACGTCTTCGAATTCACCATCCATGACGACGGCGGCATGGGGGGCATCAATGTGTCACCCGCCAGCAACGACCCCATCCAGATCGGGGCGTTCACTGCATTCGTACTGCTGTTCGTGTGGTACTCATTCACGCTGGTCGGCAGTTTCCGCGTCCCGCGCGACCGCCGGCTGCTGGCGGCCGTGTTCATCGGCGGACTGGTGCTGCGCCTGATGTACGTCATCGCCACGCCGTTCCGTACCCGTAGCTACGACGTGGGAGGACATCTGGAATACATCGAGTACATCGCCAAGCATTGGTCCATCCCGCTGGCCAGCAACGGTTGGGAATTCCATCAGCCGCCCCTGTACTACTGGCTGTCGGCCGTGTGGGCGCACGTGAGCGGCTGGGTCGGCCGCGTCGGCGACGTTGTCTACAACGACCTGCAGACCGCGTCGTTGGTGCTGTCGGCCGCGACTCTGCTGACCTCCCTCTGGATCGCGCGGCTGCTCTTTCCTAACAAATCGCTGCACAAAGGCGGCGATGCGATGTTCCTGGCGCTCGTCGCGGTGCTGCCGGGACTCGTGATGTTCGCGTCGCGCGTTACCAACGAGTCGCTGTACCACTTCCTGGCGTTCCTTGCGCTGGCGTTCCTGCTGGCGTGGTGGAAGGGCGGCCGCATGCGCGACTGGTACCTGGCGCTGCTGTTCATCATCATCGGTTCGCTCACCAAAATCAGCGCCGCCGGATTGTTCCCGGTCGCATTCGTCTGTTTCGTCTTCTGGAAAAAATTGGGCTGGCGCCCCAAGCTCGCGCATCTGGCGCTGTCAGGGCTCATGATCGTCACGCTCTTCGCGTGGTACCCGGTGAAGCGCGTCATGGAGAAGAACCTGGCCAACGTCGTCACGCTGGGCAACAAGAACATGAACGGCGACCTGGCCGTGCCGCGTTCGATCGGCCTGTACGTCACGTTCAATCCCATCAAAATCGCCCAATTGCCGTTCAACGATACCTGGAGCGAGAAATACCGCCGCAAATACTTCTCGGAATTCTTCTATAAATCGGCGTTCTTCGGCGAGTTCCGCTTCGAGAATTTCTACGTGCTCGGTTCCATGCTGGTCGTACTCGGCATGCTGCTGCTGCCGATGCTGGCGCTCGGATTCCTGGCCGATATGCGCCGGCGCTTCTACGCCGCGCTTCCCGTCTCGCTGACGACCGGCGTGCTGATGGCAGCCGCGCTGGCGTATCCCACGCTCTTCGCGTACGCGCCGAACCAGGATTTCCGCTTCTCGGTGCTGCTGACGGTGCCGTTCGCGTACTACATCGTGCGCGGTATCCAGTCGCTGCCGACGCTGTGGCGCCGCATCTTCACCGGCATCCTCATCGCGTTCGCGGCGGCGTGCTCGGTGTTCTTCGTCGCCATTTACCTGCGGATCTAGGAATCTCTGAACAAGGCCGGCTGCTTCGTCAGACTGCGCCGGCACGCTTGCTCAGCGTATGTCCGTATACGCTTCGCAATCGCGCGGCTGGCTTCCTCGCATCCGTCTCTCTATCAAGCAAAAAGCCGATCCTTGCGGACCGGCTTGTTTGCGTAGAATCGAAAGTCGATTATTTCTTGCTGCCGAAGCCGACGACGAGCGTGACGGCGGTGATGGCGGCATGCAGGTAGTTGTCGAACATGTTGACGTGGATCAGGCCCAGGATGTCGCCGTTGAGGGCGAAGCCGAGGATCGTGACCAGGCCGTAGATCAGACCGAAGACGATGAGGTACATGCGCGAGTAGGCATGTCCGCTGCTGGCGGCCCACAGACCGGCCACACCGCTGACGATGTGGATGACGTTGTGCAGCGCGTTGACCTCGAAAAGGCCGAGCAGCATTCCGTTCGGTGCGAGGAAGAAGCCGGCGATACCGACGATCGTCAGCACGGCTCCGAAAATGAAGGTA
>DAORHV010000042.1:0-7619 GCA_035438175.1 Candidatus Peribacteria bacterium | reverse complement strand
CATCGATGTCGATTTTGGAGATCAGTTCGGTGAGCCCCTGTTCCAGCACTTCCACCACGCCGCTCATGAGTTGGGTGTCCTGCTGGAACTCCGGCTGGCGCAGCGCGTTGCTCAGACCCATGTAGTACACGCGGTCGCGGTGCGGGACGGTGGCGAAGCTGACGTTCTGGATCATGTGGGCCAGCAATGCCACGCCCTCGTAGGCGCGCTCGCGGTCCTTGTTCTGGAAGTACTGCTCGCGGACGTTGTCGAATTTTGCGCGCACCGCGCGTTCGGCGGTGTTCGGCTTCATGAATTCCTGCACGTACAGGCGGTAGCCCTTCACAGTCGGAATGCGGCCTGCCGACACGTGCGGCTGGGCCAGGAAGCCCTCGGTTTCCAAAAACGACATCTCGGCGCGGATGGTAGCCGAGGAGACCGGGAATTCGCTGGTTTCGAGCAGACGCTTCGAACCCACGGGTAACGCCGTGAGGATGAATTGGTCGATAATGGCCTGCAAGAGCTTGGCCTGCCTGCTGTTCATACAGAAAGTATACCAGGAAACGGCCTGGATCGGTACTGCGGGAAGGCGGTATTAAGCGGCTTTCTTGGCCTTCTTGATGGCCGGCTTGACCTTGCGTGCCTCTTCGATGGCCGCAACGGCTGCCTGCTTGCCCTTGGAAGCCTCCTGCACCTTGCGGAAACGGTCCACGCGGCCGGAGGTCATCAGACCACGGTATTCGCCCGTATAGATCGGGTGGCACTGGCTGCAGATTTCAACCTGCTGCTCCTTCACGGTGCTCGGAACCATGTACACGGCATTGCACGACGTGCACGTCGTTTTGGCGTCCTTGTGAACCTTTGGGTGGAAATCCTTCTTCATAAAGCCGCGAGATTGTACGTGCTCCCGAAAACGCACGCAAGTCGAAAAACCCACGATTCTCCTCTTCTCTAGGCGGCCAAGTGCTCGGGGGCGCGCCCCAGCATGCGCCAGAACATATTGCTGCTGTTCGCGATGGTCGAGAGTTTGGCGTTGATTTTCATCAGCCGGTTGCCGCGCTCATGGATCATCACGCGGCGGCCGTCGTGCATCGCCTGCGCCGCCTGCTGATTCTCTCCGCGCGGAAATTTATAGTTCCACAGGGCATCCTCCTTCCGCGACAGCTCCTTGAATTTCGCCAGCAAGGCGGACGCCTCCGCGGGCGTGCACGAGAACGGGGTGTTGGCCAACGCTGCGTACGCGTCCATCAGACGCCGGTCGCCGGCGGTATCGAACTTGGGCAACGGCTGCTCCTTGAACAGCGCCTCCTCACGTTCTTTGATTGTCAGGATTTCGTCCAGCGCCGAAGCGATTTCGGGGCCGCGGCGCGGCAGATGCGGCTGCAGCTGAGCCAGCGCCGCCGTGATTGCTTTCACGCGTTCGGGCTTCGGGCTCGCGTCGTTCTGCTCCGTGCGCTTCATGCCTTCCAGTACATCGGCGATCGGCCGGGTGACATTGTAGTCGGTCGGACCGAGCGCGGTCGCGCCGAGACGGGCATACAACTCGTCCAGCACCACCGAATCGGCGGGCGTATAAATCTCGGTGTGCTCTTTGTCCCCGATCTGCTTCAGCAATGCCTCCAGCTCGGCCAAAGACTTCGGACCTTCCACGCGCGCTTCCGGCCCGGCCGTGAGCGGCTGGCTTGCGGTCTGCCGGGATTCGGCGGTGCGGCCGCGGCGCTGACGGCGTGTGGGGGCGCCGGCCTGCTCTTCCGATACGGAAACACTGCCGCCTCGCTGGCGTCGCAGCTGCTCCCGAAGAGCATTGCGGTCGATCTCCAAATCGGACACTCGGCGCCGAAGTGCGCGAAGATCGCCGTCACGCGGAGCGTCGTCCGGAGCCTGTTCGGGAGTGTGGAGTCTGATCATGGATATTTGTTAATATTATTATACATAAATACACTATTTTTGTCAAAATAGCGTATCGCCTCGCGGCAACGCAAAACGCGGTCCGGAGCCGCTTTCAGGCATCCGGATACCGCGCTGCTACAAGACTATTTCTTCTTGGCCTTTGCCTTCGGCTTCTCGTCATCGCTCTCCTTCGCCTTGGACTTGGCTTTCTTCTCTTCCGCCGGCGCCTCTTCGGCGTCGAACAACGCGGCTTCGGCCTCCTCGGCGCCTTCGGCTTCGGCGATGGCATTCGGGTCGTCGATGATCACGCTCATGGAGGCGACCTTGTCGCCGCCGTCCAGGCGCATGACGATCACGCCCTGCGTGGCACGTCCGCGCGACGGGATGTCGGACAGCTTCATGCGGATGGTCTGACCCTGCTTGGAGATGCAGATGAGATCGCCGTTCTCGGCCTCGGACAGAATCGCTCCGCCGACGATGTCGCCGGTCTTGGTGGTGAGCTGGGCGGCCTTCACCCCTCCTCCGCCGCGGCCTTGCAGGCGGTACAGGGTCACCGGCGTGGACTTGCCGAGACCGTTCTCCATGACGACGAGCAGCTGGCTCTTCTCCGGGTTGCCGAACGCGGCGGCTTCCACGACCTTGTCACCGGCGCCCAAACGGATTCCGCGCACGCCAGCGGCGGCACGGCCCATGGCGCGGACGTCGGCCTCCGGGAAGCGGATCGACTTTCCTTTCTTGCTGAGGATGAAGATCTCGTCCTTGCCCGTGGTGGCGACCACCCACTTCAGTTCGTCGCCCTCGTTGATCTTCTGCGCGATGAGACCCGAGCGGCGGATGTTCTCGAACTCGGTGAGTTCGGTGCGCTTCACGGTACCCTGCAAGGTCGTCATGAACAGGTGCGTCTTGCCCTCCAGTTTGGACTTCAGCATGGCGGCGACTTTCTCGCCCGGCTGCAGCTGGAGCAGGTTCACGATCGCCTGGCCCTTGGCCACGCGGCTGGCCTGCGGCAGTTCGTACACCGGCAGTTTGAACACGCGTCCGGTGTTGGTGAAGTAGAGCAGATCGTCGTGGTTGTGCGCGTTGATCATGCCCAAAATTTCGTCCTCATCCTTGGTGGTCATGCCCTTGATCCCCTTGCCTCCGCGGTGCTGGGCGCGGAACTGGGCCGGGCTCAGGCGCTTCACGTAACCGTGGGCG
Source organism: Candidatus Peribacteria bacterium (assembly GCA_035438175.1). Taxonomy (GTDB): domain Bacteria; phylum Patescibacteriota; class Gracilibacteria; order Peribacterales; family Peribacteraceae; genus DAORHV01. The sequence continues at coordinate 4,553 of DAORHV010000042.1, read as the reverse complement.
GTGAGGGCCACGATCATCGGAGCGTTCGGGATGGTGTCCTTGGCCGAGAACTCGCCGACGGCATGCGGCACGATGACCGTGCGGCGGTCGTCGCCGTACTTGGCGCGGATGTCGCCGAGCTCCTTGGTCATGATGGCGTCCACGCGCTTGCGGTCCTTCAGGATCGCTTCGCACTCCTTGATGAACGCCAGCGTGTCCTTCAGTTCCTGCTCGATCTTCTTGCGCTCCAGGCCGGCCAGGCGCTGCAGCTGCATCTGGAGGATGGCCTCGGACTGGATCTCGCTGAGCTTGAACTTCTTCATGAGGTTCGTCTTGGCGTCCTCGCGCGTCTCGGACTTCTTGATCGTCTCGATGACCTCGTCGATGTTGTCGAGCGCGATGGTCAGACCCTCCAGGATGTGCGCACGTTCCTTGGCGCGGTCGCGGTCGAAGGTGACGCGGCGCGTGATGATGACGCGGCGGTGGTCGATGAAAATCTGGAGGCACTCCTTCAGGTTCAGCAAGCGGGGCTGCAAGCCGTCGGCGAGCGCGATGCAGTTGTAACCGAAGCTGGTCTGCAAGTCGGTGTGCTTGTAGATCTGGTTGAGGATTTTCTGGGGGTAGCTGTCCTTCTTCAGTTCGATGATGATGCGGATGCCGTCGCGGTCGGATTCGTCGCGCAGGTCCGAGATGCCGACGATGACCTTGTCGGTGACGAGCTGCGCGATGCGCTCGATGAGCACGGACTTGTTCACCTGGTACGGCAGTTCGCTGATGCGGATGATCTGGCGGTTGCCCGTCCCCTCTTCGATTTCAGCCTTGCCGCGCACGACCACGGAGCCGCGTCCGGTCAGGTACGCCTGCTTCAGGGCCTCCTTGTCGTAGACCATGCCGGCGGTCGGGAAGTCCGGACCCTGCACGAAGTTGAGCAGATCCTCCACGGTGGAGTCCGGCTTGTCGGTGAGGTGCAGGATGGCGTCGACCAGTTCGTTTAAGTTGTGCGGGGGGATGTTGGTGGCCATACCGACGGCGATACCGACCGTGCCGTTGAGGAGCAGGTTCGGCACCTTGCTCGGAAGCACGCTCGGCTCTTTGCGGCTGCCGTCGTAGTTGGGGCGGAACTCGACCGTGTTCTTGTCGATGTCCTGCAGCATTTCATCCGTAATGGAGTACATCTTGCACTCCGTGTAACGCATGGCGGCGGCGTTGTCTCCGTCGATGGATCCGAAGTTTCCCTGTCCGTTGATCAGCTGGTAGCGCATCGCGAAATCCTGGGCCATGCGGACCATGGCTTCGTAGACCGGGCTGTCGCCGTGCGGGTGGTACTTACCCAGCACGTCACCGACCACGAGCGCCGACTTGCGGTACTTGGCGGTGGCGCGCAGACCCAGCTCGTTCATGGCGTAGAGGATGCGGCGGTGCACCGGCTTCAGGCCGTCGCGGGCGTCGGGAAGGGCGCGGGCGACGATGACCGACATCGCGTAGCTCAGGTAGCTCTCCTCCATTTCGGTCACGATCGCACGGGGCATGATGTTGCCCATGTTCTTCTTTTCCTCGGGAATCAGCTGCTGATCGGGATTGGGCTTCTCGGCCATAGAAAAAGGGAGGGGAGGTCTCTAGCGCAAAAGAGACTACCAGAAATCCGGGTGAAGAAAAGCGTCTGCGAGTATCCGCTCCGGGAGCCAACTATGGATGTTGTATTGCGCCAATTCTGATGCTTTGTCAAAATAGTCCGCCCTTTCCAAAGAACAGTTGGATTCGCCCAATTCCCTGCCGGCATTCGATCCCGAGGCGTATCTGACAGCCGCCCACCTGCGCGCGGTGGAACGCGAGCACGGATACGACCGTCCGGCCGGTGCCCTGCCGCCCCTGAAACCGGGTGACCGCAGCGACGCCAAAATCCTCAAAGCGCAATTTGAAACGCGCATGTTCGCAGACGCGTGCGTACGATTCGCGAAATTGTCGGCCGATTTTCCGCCGTACGCCCTTCCTGTTCCTCCGCAAGTCCCGGCGCTGTTGCTGGCGCCGGAGCCGGTCGTGCTGGAAGTCGGCCGCCTGGACGAAGGCAGCACGGTCCAATCGCTGCAGATGATGTCCATCAACGCGCTGCATTCGCTGTCGGATCTGAAACTGCAACTGCTCATCAATGAGTTACTGGCCGAAGCTTTGCCGACGGCGCACTACGCGCAAGCCGCGGACGCGGGCCGCGAAAATACCGCGATCGTCTCGAACGGCCGAACCGACAGCTGGAAGGTCGCGATCCAGTCGGCGGCATCCAACGCCAAGCGCAGCGGCTTCATCGTGCTCAAGCAGATTTTCCTGCAATGGGTGATTGCCCATAAAGGAGCCATGCCCACGCGCACGCAATTCCTGGAAAGCGCGTACGCCAGCCAGGAACTCCTGGAAATGCTGGCGACCACGCACCAGGCGGTGTTCAAAACGCTGAACGGCCGAATCATTCGCGATGCCTCCGGCCGCAAGTACCACCGCATGGTCCGCCACGGCGGTGCCGGGCGCGTTGCGCTCGACCGCGGCATCGTGGACAAGTTGGACGTGGAGACCGGACATCCGTCGGTGCGCACGATGTGCGCAGCGCTGCTGGCCCGCGACGACGACGGCATCAGCCTGCTGGAACACAGCTACCGCGAAGACGCGCGGATGGTGGCCGACCAGCACTTCGACGGCGAAGACGCCATTCCCGAAAGAGTGATGAGCACCCTGAACTCGCGGCTGCCCGACCCGTCGGTGCACATGTATTTGAAACTGAAAGCATTCACGCCGCCGAACGGCTAAACTGCATTCGTGCTCTCCATTCTTTCCACGCCCATCGGGAACCTGAAGGACATCACCGTCCGTGGATTGGAGACGCTCAAAGCCTGCACCGTCATCGCCTGCGAGGACACGCGCGTCACCGGACAACTGCTGATGCTGCTGGAACTGCCCAAGAAGGAACTGGTGTCCGTCCACTCCTATAGTGACCCCGCGCGCGTCGACGCGCTCATCCATCGCCTGAAGAAAGGAGAACACGTCTGCCTGGTCTCCGACGCCGGCACGCCGTGCATTTCGGACCCCGGCTATTTGCTGGTGAGCAAAGCACGCGAAGCCGGAATAAAAAGCGAAGTGATCCCGGGCGCCTCGGCGTTCCTGGCCGCGCTCAGCGCCAGCGGACTGCCCATCAATGCATTCCGGTATCTGGGCTTCCTGCCGGTGAAGAAGGGCCGCCAGACGCTCCTGAAAACGCTGCTCACCGAGGAAGACACGGTGGTCTTCTACGAGTCGCCGCACCGGATTCTCAAAACGCTGTCGGAACTCGCGGCCGTTCTCGCCGAACAGCCCTCGCGCAAACTCTCGGTCTCGCGCGAGCTCACCAAAATGCACGAGGAGACATTGATGACGACCGTCGGCGAACTGAGTGAATTCGTCAAAACACTCAAAGTAAAAGGAGAGTTCGTAGTGGTGCTGGACGGTAATCGCTGAAGGCTACGGCAGTACCGTGAGCGGATTGATGTGTTCGCCGTTCTCCATGACTTCAACGTGCACGTGCGCACCGGTGGTCATGGGACCCGCGCCGGGCGTGCCGGGCGTGCCGCCCGACAGTCCGATGACGGTGGTGTAATCCACCAGGTCGCCGGCTTTCACGTAAACCTGCGACAGGTGTCCGTACAGCGACGCGTAGCCGTTGCGGTGGCCGATGAGCACGTAGGTGTACCCGGTGGCACCGCCGAGTTTGACCTTGAACACCACGCCTTCGGCGATGGCGTGCACCGCCGTGCCATGCGGCACCGCGATGTCGACCGCTTTGTGCGGAACGCCGAACACGGCCTGGTAGTCGGGGTCGTAATAGCCGGCGGTGACATGGCCGTGTACCGGCCACTGGAAGATGGGCGGCAATCCGTCGAGCCCGCTCTCGCGGTTCACGGTGTCGATCTGCGCGGAGACCTCGCTGGATTGCGCGATGACCGCTGCGATGGAAGCGGACACCGACGCCGTCTGCTCGGCAACGGCCGCACGCTCCTTGGCGGCCTTGGCCGCGGCGGCCTTGGCGTTCAGGTATGCGTCCACGGCATCGTCCGGAATTCCCTGCTTCAGGTATGACAGCTTTTCATTCAGCTGTTCCAAGCTGCCCGCCAGCACCAGTGTCTCGGCGGCCAACGCTTTCGGGTCGGGCGGCGCGACGGTTGCGTCCGTGAAAGCCGGCTTCGGCGCGGTACCGTCCAAAATGGCGTCGATTTCTTTCTTGCGGGTCTGCTTCACTTCAATTTCGCGCTGCACGTCCTCGACTTTCTTGTACTGGCGCTTGTCGGTATTGCGCAGGTCCTGGGCGTTCTTCCAGGCCTTGGGTTCGCCATCGACGATGGCCTTCAGTGCGTCATCGTTGGCCTGGAGTGCCTTGCGCTGATCCAGCAGTGCGGCGTGCTGCGTCTGTACCTCGCTCAGTTTGGCTTCGAGTGCCGAAAGCTTGGATTCCTTCAGCTGCGCGTTGATACGCACCAGGCTCTGCTGCATCTCGATGACCTGCGCCGTGACGTCGGCGGTTTCCTCCTGCACGCGGTCCAGCTCCTGCTGGTTCAGCG
>DAORHV010000041.1:0-7637 GCA_035438175.1 Candidatus Peribacteria bacterium | reverse complement strand
CTTCGTTCATGTGGCGACGCAAGATCGCCTCGCGTTTGCGGCGTTCTTCCAGCGCGGCCGGCGAACTGGCATGCAGTCCGACCTTCAGCAAAAACGGCAGGTCGTACGGGGCGCCGTTGATGGGCAGGCGGATTCCCGACAACACCATGTTCTCTCCCCCATGCGCCAGCGGCCGGAACACCATCGGGCTCTTGCCGTCGGCCACCGTCACGCTCACGTGTCCGGCACGTACCTGGGCGATGAGCTCATCCAAAAACTGGTGATGCGTGGCATGCGGCGGTACCTGCTCGCCCGTTTCCGCGAGGATTGGCTGGCCTTGTTCTTCACACCGGGCGCCGATTTCGCTCATTCGCCAGTTATACGACAGATCAAAAAGAATGCAAGAATTTGGCCGTCCACGTTCGGCGGGCCTTGTCGCAAGCGCGAAACTCGGCGTGCCGTATACTGCGCCCGTGCGAATCCTGTTCACCCGGTTCCCATTGGAGAGCGCGTTCGGCGGTGCCGAAGTGCAAACGCTGGCGCTCATGCGTGAGTTGCTGAAGCGCGGACACGCGGTGCAATTCCTGGGCAGTTGCCCGGTGCTGCTGGCCGAATCCCCCAAACTGGGAGTGCAGACGACCACGCTCGACATCGGCCCCCCGCCGGTCACCAAGGCCGGCGCGCTGACGTTCGCGTGGCGCCGCTTTGCCATGCAGCGAGCCCTGATCCAAGCCGTGCAAAGCTTGCCGCAGCCCCCCGAGGCCGTGTGCATGCTCAGCCTCTCCGAGAAACTGCTGCTCACCGAGTGGCTGGCCGGACAGGGCGCGCGGGTGCTGTGGATCGAGCACGACCGCGTGGGAAATTGGCTGCGCTGGAATCCGTGGCTGACGCTGCTCAAGCGCGCGGCGTCGCGCGCCACCATCGTCTGTGTCTCCGAACTCAGCCGCCTGATTTTCGCGCGTCTGGGCTTCCGCGCCGAGCGCACCGTCTCGATTCCCAACGGCATCGATGTCGAACGGCTGAAGAACGCCCCGCCCGCCGCTCCGCGACCCGAGGGCGCTCCGTTGCGCGTGGGGTGCGTGGCCCGCTTGTCGGAAGAAAAAGGCGTGGACGTGCTCGTGCATGCCATGCGCCAGGTGCCGCAGGCCACCTTGGACATCGTCGGCAGCGGTCCGCAGGAAGGCTTCCTGCACAAAATCATCCTGGAACTGGAGCAGGCCGAACATCAGTCCGGCCGTATCCGCATCCAGGCGCGCACCGAGGATCTGCCTGCGTTCTACCGCTTGCTCGACGTGCTGGTGCTGCCGTCGGTGGAGAACGATCCGTTCGGTCTGGTGGCGGGCGAAGCCATGGCGATGGGAATCGCGACGGTCGTCACCGACAAGTGCGGCATCGCCGGTCACGTGCAAGCCGGGCGCGATGCGCTGGTGGTGAAATCCGGCGACGTTGCGGCGCTGGCAAAAGCATTGCTGTCACTCACCGATCCGGCCGTCCGGACCGCGCTCGCCGCGGCCGGTCCGGCGCTCGTGGCCGAATCGCTTTCCATCGCCGCGATGGTCGACGCTTACGAAAAACTGCTGAAGAACTCCTGAAACATGCCGTCTGCTTCGTCAGCTGCATCAAGAATTTCGCTCAGCGTATGCCCGATACGCTTTGCAAAATTTTGATTGGCTTCCTCGCATACGTCGATGTTTGAGCAGTTCTTTCCGCGAAACCCGTCGAGACCGCATTCTTCGGAAAAAAGCATCAGAAAGAATGGGGCCGCCGCCCTTTTCAGGTATACTTCGCACCTCTGATGCGACGCCACGCCTTTCTGCTCACGGCGGTTTTCTTGTCGTCGCTCGTTCCGCCGCTCCCCACCGGAGCCGCGAGCGAGCCGATCGAGCATTTTAACGATCCCATCGATGCCATCAGCTTCGGGCTGCCTGGAGCCGATACCGACCTGGACGTGAGCTACAGGAACGCCGACGGAACCTGGAGCGAGTGGCAGACGCTGGCACTGGAGAACGAGCAGGACCCCGCGCTTACCGAGACCAGCATGATGATGTTCCCGACGTCCGTTTCGGACGTGCGCGTGCGCGGTGCCGAGAACGGTTATGTCGCGCACCCCATCCGCGTGGAGAAAGGTCCGGCGAAGGTGGAGGTGGCGTCCACCGCGCCCGTTGGTACGCCCAAAATCCTTTCGCGCAGCCAGTGGGGCGCCGATGAATCGCTGTTGTTCGAGAGCCCAGATGCCCAATCCACGGAAACCAACGTCTCCGCCGGCGACAACGGAGCCACCACCGCCACCTCGTCCCAGCGCATCCGCGACTGCCAGGACGCGCAAAGGAATTACCCCGAGCAATTCGAAACCCAGAGCACCACCACCAAAGACGCGTCGGGAAGGAAGTACCATTGGCCGTTGTCGTACAGCAAAGAAGTCCACCTGTTGGTCGTGCATCACACCGCGCTGTACGTGAGCGACGACGACCGCGATCCCGCCGAGCGCATGCGCGCGCTGTACCACTACCACGCCGAGAACCGCGGCTGGGGCGACATCGGCTACAACTACGTCATCGATGAAAAAGGCCAGATTTACGAAGGACGCACCGGCGGCCGCTACGTGGTGGCCGGACACGCGTACTGCAACAACGTCGGCACCATCGGCATTTCGCTCATGGGCAACTTCGACCTGGAGCAGCCGGCCCAGGCCCAGGTGCAGAGCCTGCAGTGGCTGCTGAAGGAATTGTCGTCGGTCTACAACATCAATCCGTCGGTCGGGGTGGAGCACCACGGCAAGAAATTCCTGACGCCGTTCGTGGGTCACCGCGACCTGGTCTCCACCGATTGTCCGGGCTACTACATGTACGGCGCCATGGGCCAAGTCACCGCCAACGTGCGCAGCGGCAAAGTCGATGCCGTGGTCAAATTCCTCGGCGCGCCGGCCAAGAGCAGCAGCTCGTCGTCCAAACCCAGCGTGCCGGTTCCGGTGGCGCACGGCATCACCAAGGCGGCCGAAGGACTCAGCGCGGTCGGACGCACCGGCCTGGCGTTGTCGCCGGGCGGCAAGCAGCGGTTCATGCTGACGTACGTTGCGCCGCAGACGGGCATCCACGCCAACGGCCGCATCGCGCAGGTCGCACTCTCCAGCAACGATATCCAATTATTCCAGGAAGTCGGTAAACAACTGATTCCGGTGAAGACCAGCCTGGCCTCGCAGGACGACGTGCCGGGCGGCGAGGTGCTGCAGATCAACCTGCTCCTCCAAGCACCGTGGGACGCCGGCAATTACTGGTTCGAGATCGGCGGCATCAAGTACGACCTGCAGGCCGTCGGCCGCCGCTCGCGCGTGGACTCCTATGCCAATCCGTTCGAAGGCCGCGCCACCGCGTCGTCTTCGTCCTCCTCGGCATCCGCCGTGCGCCGCATCCGCCCGCCCGTGCCGCAACCGAGCTCGATGCCCCGCATCTCATCCAGCCGCTCGTCGTCGGTGCCCGCCTACGTGCCGCCTTCCAACGCTTCCACCGTGCGCATCCGCTTGTCCGCTTCGGCCGCGCCCGCCGCGTGGTTCGAGAACGGGGGCAGCGTGGGCACCCAGCGCGTGGCCGCCAACGACAAGATCCGCCTGACCGTCAGCGGCAACCTGTGCCGCGTGCAGGCGGCGGGCATCGACACCACCGGCGCCACATTGGTGCTGACCCCGGCCTCGTCGGCCGGCGTGACCACGGTCGATTCGGTGAACAACAAACTCCGCCGTTACCGCGGCGCCATCGAGTGCCAGGTCATCGACGGACAACTGGTGCTCATCAACCAGCTCCCGCTGGAAGACTACCTGCGCGGACTGGCCGAAGAGCCGGACACCGAGCTGTACCAGAAGCAGCGCGCGTTCGCGATCACCGCCCGCAGCTACGTGGCGTACTGGATGCAGCCCGACCATCGCAAATTCGCGGGCATGCCGTACGACGGCACCGACAGCCCCGCCACGTTCCAGTCCTACGGCGGTTACGACTTGGAAGCCGCCAACCCGCAGTGGGTGAAGGCGGTGAATACCACCAACGCCCAGGTCATGACCTACGGCGGATCGGTCGTGCGTGCCCCGTATTTCAGCCGTGACGACGGCCGTACCCGCTCGCCGGACGAAGCGGGCTGGACGAATTTCCCGTTCGCCAAGGAGCTGTTCCAGAGCAAGCCGGACCCGTGGTGCGCCGGGATGACCATGGCCGGCCACGGCGTGGGCATGTCGGGCTGCGGAGCCGCCGGGCAGGCCAAGGAAGGCAAAACCGCCGAACAGATTCTGCAGTACTACTATCCGGGTGTGGCGTTGCAATCGTTGCGCTAAACGACAACCCGGCTTCACGGAATGTCGCGCGGACGCGTCATGTTCGGCGTGAATTGGAAAGCAGGCTTAACTGTCGTAGCCCTTGTCACCCGGACGGGGTCCTACCGCCGGAGGCACCGCAGGCCCGTTCGAGCGGCTGTCGTCGCTGCCATGCCCCCTGCCGTCGCGCCCCGGGTGCATCTGGCGCATGCCGGCCTGGTAGGCGGGCGGCGTGTCGCGGTGGAACAGCGCCGCGCTGCACAACGTACGCGTGCGATGGATTTGTTCGTCGCTCATGTAGTGGAGTCCGGTGCGCAAAATGGATTCCAGCACCAGGCGCTGGTTGTCATCCACGCCGTTGGCCAGACGATCCAGCGACGTATCGATGGTCTCCGACATGGTGGGCATACGCGACGGGGGAAGTATTCCCCAATGCTATGCCGATTCGCGCGCATCGCAAATTCTGCGCCCGCGGAACCGCCGGATGATCGGCTGCTGGCCACGATGTCGGTTTTACTTGGCGCCATGTCGGCATTCTTTTGACACCCGACGGTGATCGGCTACCATCCCCTTCCTTACCATGAATATTCCCGCACCCCAGGAACAGGCTCGAGAATCACGTACGCAGTACACGGTGCGCGAGTTGCTGGATCGCGTGCAGCGCGGACGATTCGTTCTGGATTGTTCGCTGGAAGCATTCTTAGAGGGGTTGAAAGGCGATGCACAAACGGCTCACGGTGCGGGAGGACTCGGTTTCCTGGCAGGCGAAACCTACGGTGCGTACGAAAAGGCAGGTGTGAATGCAGCCGGATGCATTCCCGGGTACAACACCCTGCGCAAAGGCGATGTACAAGTCGACGTCCCTTGGGAGGGCAGTGGTGCGGTTCCGCTCACCGATGACGACGGCCAGGTCGTGCGGTGCGACGTGCCGCTGAACGGACACTCGCTCCCGGCAGAATTTTGGGTCGTGGAAGAAGGTACGACTCCGGTGCTGCTCATCCGGCAGTCACAGATTTTCCATGTGCGCTATCCCGACGATGCCGCCGAAAAACTCAAGCAGTACATGTTCTTCGGCCGGGCTGTCGTGGAGATGTGCAAACGGCTCCGCATCGATCCGTCGGTGATTCGCATCAACGAAGCGCAGCTCGTGCCGGTCATCATGGCGGTGGACCATCATCGTGAGCAGACGCGCGGACAAATCGGCGCGTTGCTCGATGGCACGAAATTCGCCTTCACCAACCATACGCAGGAGCGTGCCGCACTGCCGTCGTGGGCCAATCGCCGGTGGGTGGAAGGCGTCGTGGGCCACGACGCCGTTCCGCGCAATGCCTGGTCGCAACTGCCGCAGTATCACCCCATGGTCCAGGCCGACGACCGGCAGGGTTATTTGGGGCCCCCTGCGCGCGAGGGCGAAGGAGGCGTGAGGTACTACGATTACATCGAGCCGCTGAACTACGGTCTGCACAGGGCAAGCGCGGTCAACATGGTTTCCAAAGAACACGGAACGATCAGCCGTGACGTCATCTTCCCGACGCAGTCGCCGGATCAGCGCCTGGCGCCCGACATTCAGGCAAAACTCCTCACCATCACCAACGGCTCCGACCGGCAGCGCTGGACGAGCCCCGCTCTGCGAACGATTCAAGCCGGCAAGACATCGTTGGACGACGTGACCGGTGAAGAATTGCTGGAAGCACGCCGGCAGACAAAGGGTGATTTGAATACCTACCTTGAGAAAAACGGCCTGCCGGCACTGAACGCCATCGGCGAAAAGCCGCTCATCGCGCTGACGCGCAGGCATGTGGAATACAAGGAAATCGGATCACTCCTCCCGCTTATCCGCTGGATGTGCGGAGATCCGGAGCAGGAGTACGACGTACCGGGCGGCCGCAGGGCCGGCCTCGGTGCGAACGTGCTCATCGGCGGTGTTGCCAGCGATACCGTGGGCCGGTCGTGGAAGGATCAATTCAATGAATTGCAATCCGATCCGGCACTCAGGGGTCGCTTCGTATTTGCTCCGCGCACCGGCATTGAATTCATGCGCTTGTGCACCGGCTCGGCTGACTTCTGGATCCATGGCCCACGCCCCACCCGCGAGGCCTGCGGCACGTCCTACGAGCGTTCGGTGTTCTCCGGCGGCTGGAATATTTGCACCGCCACGGGAGGCCCCATGGAACACATCCGCGATGACGAAAACGGATCGATCGTGAACCTGTTCCCCGACATGAGTCCCGAGATGGTGACCAGGATCTTCGACGGCGAACACGGCGAAGACGTGCAGCGGCGCCTCGTCGCCCGCTTCCAAGAGCGATGGCAGCAGTACCTGCTCGGCAAGCTTACCGAACTTGCCGCCCGCCACGCCGCCCCCGGCGGTGCCGCGGAAATGGCAAAAGAGGTCTACGGCACGTCCGACTCCATGGGTATCGACCGCATGGCGCATACGTACAAACTGCTGTTCCGGGCCATTATGGACAATGCGTTGCAGGATCGGCTGAAAGACGGAACGCTGCAGGCCGCAGAGTCGTTCGAGAAGCACGCAGACGTTGCGTCACTGTTGGATTAGGCCGCTACTTCTTGCAGTTCAGCGCTTTGCGCCAGCCCGCGTCGAGCGCATCTTTCTCCGTGCAGAACCACCGCTCGCCGGCGGCGGTATCGATGACGGTCTGCTTATACGAAGCGCACGTCGGCAGATGGTAAATCTTTTCTTTCTTGGGTGACGAGATGTTTCCCTTGATGACGCACGATGCCGCCGAGCTCGAACCGGAGGATGCTTTTTTCTTGGCCGCGGCCAGGGCGATGCCGCCGCTGCCGAACGTAAGCGTGACGATCAGCGAGACATTCAGAAGCGTGCGCATGCATGCACTGTACTCCGAAAAAACCGCGAGGGAGAAATGAGTCCCCCGCGGTTCCGGTGGAAAACTATTTGGCTGCCTTTTTCAGATCCTCGAGACGCGTGCACTTCTCCCACGCGACGTCGGTGTCTTCGCGGCCCATGTGGCCGTAGGCGGCGATCTTCTGGTACTGCGGCTTCAGCAGGTCCAAGTCCTTAATGATGTGCGCCGGGCGCAGATCGAAGGTCTTCTGCACGGCCTCGGCCAGCTTGGCGTCCGGCACGGTGCCGGTGCCGAACGTGTCCACGCGGATGCTGACCGGAGCGGCCACGCCGATGGCGTAGGCCACCTGCACCTCGCACTTGTCGGCCAGACCGGCGGCCACCACGTGCTTGGCGACCCAGCGCGCGGCGTAGGCGGCCGAGCGGTCCACCTTGCTCGGGTCCTTACCCGAGAAGGCGCCGCCGCCGTGGCGGCTGTATCCGCCGTAGGTGTCCACGATGATCTTGCGTCCGGTCACGCCGCAGTCGCCC
>DAORHV010000040.1:0-7656 GCA_035438175.1 Candidatus Peribacteria bacterium | reverse complement strand
CGTGTTCACCAAAATTTCCCGTTGGGAATTCCTGCTCGTCACCGCGCTGGCGGTGACGCCGGGCGCCATTTTGTACGCGTATATCGGAGCGCTGCCGTTCCAGTACGAAGTGCTCATCGCATTGCTGGGCCTGGCCGCATTCGGCGCGTATTGGGTGCTCGACACGTACAAAAAAGACATTCTCCGGTGGATGCGCGCCGGCGCGAAGCGCTAACTCTGGCGCTTCTCCTGCAGCAGCATCTCCAGTGCGTGGTCCAGCGAACCGGCCAACGTCACCTCGCCGCCGTTGACGAAGTAAATCTCGTCGGCGTTCTCGATGGTGTTCAGGCGGTGGGCGATGATCACGCGGGTGGTGTGCTTCGGCAGCTTCTGCAGGATGTCCTCCAGCAGCTTCTCGGTCACCGTGTCGATGTTGGCGGTGGCCTCGTCCAAAATGAGCACGTCGGGGTCCTTCAGCACCGCGCGCATGAATGCGATCAGCTGGCGCTGGCCCAGACTAATCTCGCCGCCGTTGCTCGTCACCGGCGTCTCCAGGCCCTTGTCGAAACGCGCGAGCAGTGCGTCGATGTTGGCCTTCTTCAAAGCGTCCACGATCTGCTCGTCGGAGAAGCCTTTGTAAGCATCGTTGCCGTACAGGATGTTCTCGCGCACGGTGCCCGAGAACAGGAACGGTTCCTGCAAGATGAAACCGATCTTCTTGGTGCGCTCGGACGGCTGGTAGGAACGGATATCTTTGCCGCCCAGCAGCACGGTGCCCTTGGTCGGGTCGTAGAGGCGGGCCATGAGCGACGCGGTGGTGGTCTTGCCGCCGCCGGTGGGTCCTACCAGGGCGTAGGTCTTGCCGCGCTCGAGCGTGAGGTTGATTTTGTGCAGCACTTCCTTGCCGTCCGGGTACTGGAACGACACGTCCTCGAAACTCAGCAGCGGCGCGTTCGGCCGGGCACCGGTATCCGGCACCACGGCCATGTCCGAGGACAGCGCGGTGATGGCCGAGATGCGGTCCCAGCCGGCCATGGCGGCCTGGAACGACGCCCACACCGACGCCAGCTGGCGCAGCGGATCGTAGAAGCGCGTCACGTACGTCAGGAAGCTGATCAGCAAACCCACCGTGAAGTGGCCGGTCGCCACCAGGTAAATGCCGTAGGTGACCACGATCAGCTGGCCGAGGTTTCCGCAGAAGCCGTAGATGGGCGTGAAGATGTTGTTGGCCACGCCGGCCGAGACAGACGTCTTGAAGTTGGCGTCGTTGGCTTCGTCGAATTTCTTGCGGAAGTAATCGCGGCGGTTGAACGCCACCACCACCTTGAAGTTGGCCAGGCTCTCCTGGATTTCGCCGCTCATGCCGCCCAGCGCCTGCATGCTGGCCGCGTTCTTGCGGCGGATCCACGCCGACAGCGCCTGGGTCACGATCAAGAGTCCCAACGCCGGGACGAGCGCGGCGGCGCCGAGCTTCAGGTTGATGCTCAGCAGGAAGATCGTGGAGCCGATGATCATGAACGCGTTGCCGATGAACTGCATCAGCGCCTGCGAGAAGAACTGGTTGAGTTTGTCGGTGTCGTTGTTGATGCGCGAAATCAGGTCGCCGGCCTTGTTCTGGTTGAAGAACGCCACCGGCAGTTCCTGCAGCTTGTGGAACACCGCGTTGCGGAGGTTAAAGAGCAGACGCTGGCCGACGCCGCCCATGAGCATGGTCTGGAAGTAGGCGGACACCAGTGCGACCAGGTACATGCCGATCAGGATGCCGGCGAACACCAGCACGCCGTGGTACTGGCGGGTGACCACGTAGGCGTCGATGGTGTGTCCGATCAGCAGCGGAGCCAGCAGGTTCAGTCCCGCGTTGAGCACGATGGCCAGCAGCGCGAGCGCGAGCGTGCCGCGTTCGTTGCGCAGCAGCGGCCAGAGTTTCACGAGCGCGGAGAACGCGCTGGCGGGCTTGGTGGCGCCGGTGGTGTTGAGTGCGTAGTTCATCGGTGGCTGGTGGTGCTGCGTTGGGATTGGGCGATTTGGACGTATTCGGGCGAAGTCTTCATGAGATGGGCGTGCGTTCCCTGGGCCAGCAGCTCTCCTTCCATCAGCAGGATCACCTGGTCGAAGTTCTCGACCGACGCGATCTTCTGCGTAATGGAAACGAGCGTGATGTCCGGATAGTTCCTGGCCACGTTGGCCAGGATCTTCTGTTCGGTCTGGGTGTCCACGCGGGCGGTGAAGTCATCCAGCAGCAGGATTTTCGGGTTCAGCGCCAGGGCGCGGGCAAGCATGATGCGCTGCTTCTGGCCGCCCGACAGGCTGGTGCCGCGTTCGGACACGACCGTATCCAACTTTTTGGGCAGCGCGTCCACGAAGTCCTGCAGCTCGGCGGTTTCCATCGCTTTGCGCATGTCGTCCTCGCGGACGGTGTCGCCGAACGCGATGTTCTCGCGCAGCGACATGTTGAAGATCACGCTGTCCTCGAACACCAATCCGACCTGGCGGTGGAATGAGGCCATGTCGTACTCGTCCAGCGGCTTGCCGTCGAAGAGCACGGTGCCCGAGGTGGGCGGCATGAGGCCGGTCAGCAGGTGGATGAGCTGGGTCTTGCCTGCGCCGGTGGGACCGATGACGGCGGCCTTGGTGCCCGCTTTCACCGAGAACGACACGTTCTTCAGCGCGGACTTCTCGCCGAACACCACCGACACGTTGCGGACTTCGATATCGCCCTTCAGTACGGACGTATCGGTGCCGAGCTCCTTGCGCTCTTCGCTCAAAATGACTTCCAGGATGCGGTTGTACGACGCGGTGGCGCGCGCGATGACGGTGCTCATGAAGCCGATCATGATGATCGGGAAGATGAGGATGGCCAGATAGCTGTTGAACGCGCCGAATTCTCCGAGCGTCA
Source organism: Candidatus Peribacteria bacterium (assembly GCA_035438175.1). Taxonomy (GTDB): domain Bacteria; phylum Patescibacteriota; class Gracilibacteria; order Peribacterales; family Peribacteraceae; genus DAORHV01. The sequence goes on along the minus strand of DAORHV010000040.1, from coordinate 4,781 downwards.
TGGAGCCCGCGATCACGAAGTGTCCGCCCAGCACCAGAATGGTGAGCGCGGCCATGTTCGAGATGAACGTGACGACGGGAATGAGCGATGCGAACAGTTTCAGGATCTGGAGCCCCAGATTCTTGGCGTCGGTGTTGGACGCCAGGAACTTCTCGTACTCGTACTGCTGCGAGTTCAGCACGCGGATGAGTGCCGAGCCGAAGATGCTCTCGTTAATGACTTTGTTCAGGCGGTCGATGACCTCCTGCGACTTCTTGAACAACGTGCGGACCTTGCTGAAGATCACGAAGAACGTGGCGCTGATGATGGGCAGAATGGCCAGCACGGCCAGCGCGAGCTTCCAGTTCAGCAGGAGCAGCAGGATGCTGGCACCCACGATGAGGAACAACGACGACACGATGGTCACCACGGCCTGCGATACGAACAGCTTCACCGCGTCCACGTCGGACGTGAGATTGGTGAGCAGCTTGGACGGCGTTGCGGACTGCACGAACGCATAGCTCTGCCGCGAGATTTTGCCGGAGGTCTCTTTGCGCAGGTCGCGGCCGACCAGTTCGGAGGCGTACGTCTGCACGACGCTTTGCAGGTAGGCGAATACGAAGATCGCCAGCGCGGTGCAGAAGAACTGCACGATCATGGTGCTGTAATCGAACGCTCCGGCGGTGTACGCGTCGATGCCGTGTGAAATGAGCAGCGGGATGGCCAGGTTGAACGCGTTGCTGACCACGGCGAACAGCACCAGCAGCACGATCCAGCCGCGGTATGGCTTCAGCAGGCTCAACAGCGTGCGCGTCGGCTTGCCCGGCTTGGCGGCGGGCGGGGGAGTCTGGCCGGCGGTTTTGGTGGCGGAGGTGTTCATGCGTCGGAGGCGGGGTGGGCGGCGACCTTGGTGCACAGGCGCAGGTACTGCTCCAGTTCCGCGTCGCTCAAGCCGGAAAACAATTCGGACAGACGTTTCAGGTACAGCTTCCGCATCAGCTTCATGTGCTTCTTGGCGGCTCCGGACAGCTCGATGTATTGCGAGCGCCGGTCGGCGGGGTTGTCGGAACGCTTCAGATTGCCGTTCTCCACCAGGCCGTCGACCAACTGCGTCGCGGCGCTGCTGCTGATGTCCAGCTGTGAGGCCAGTTCCTTGGTGCTGACGCGCTCACGCATATGGATGACGCGCAGGACGCCCCATTGTGACGGAGTGATCCCGCACAATTCCTTGTGGGCGCTCATCAGGTCCTTGGACATCAGCTTCCGGCGGATGAGCTGGAAGCTCTCCTGCAGCCCTTCGATGAGTTCCGTACGCTTGGCCATGGTTCGGTAAGAAACTAATTAGGTAAGCATCTTACATATCTGGCGTGGTACGGTCAAGGGATATGCCGAAACAGGAGCGGCGATGCCACCCCTATCCCGGGCTCTGTTTAGATATGCAGTACGAATTCATCTTTCGGGAGACGGACCTTCTTGTACGAGGCCGACTCGTCGTCTGCGGCGCGGAAGCCGACCGGAACCATTACTGCGGACGTCAGATTCTTGTCGAGCAGTCCCAGGTCCACGTCCACGTGGGCGGGATCGAAGCCTTCCATCGGACAGGCATCGATGCCGGCGCTGGCGGCTGCGGAGAGCAAGAAGCCCACGGCGATGTAGGCCTGACACTTGAGCCAGGCGGCCATTTTCTCCGGTGTCTGAGCCTTGATCGAGCCGACCATCATGTCATGAAAGCCTTTCAGATTCCCCGCGGGCATGCCGCGGGTCTTGGTGATGTTGTCGATGTACTTGGCGACATAGGCTTCATCGATGGAGCGCATGGGACAGATGACGATGAGATGCGATGCGTCGGTGACTTGCGCCTGCCCCCAGGCATGCTCGCGGATCTTGGCGCGGATAGCCGGGTCTTTCACGACGACCAGGCGGTAGGGCTGCAGACCGTACGACGATGCCGACAGATTGGCGGCTTCCAGCAGTTCATCCAGCTGGGCGTCGGTGAGCTTCTTGGCGGTATCGAATTTTTTGGTGGCGTAGCGCCAGCGCAAACTATCGGTGAATGTGGGCATGCGGACAGGGGAATGCGTAAAATCCCAGGCTACGGCGAAATGCTTTAGGAATCAACTATTTTTGCAAAAAACAGCATTTTAAATGCCTGAAACCATGTTTCATGGCTTGTTCCTAAAACATCCCCAGCGTATTCACGATGTCATCGGGTTCCATCTGGCAGATGTCCCACAGCTCGGCGATACGGTCGTTTTCGAACCGGAAAATATGAACCAATGCGGCTTCCGGCATTCCCGGTTGCAGAAGCATCCGGGAGTGCACCATTACCACGTCGCCTTCCTCCACGGCTCGCTGGATATCGAATCGCTTGTTCGGGAACCGCTCCGCGCTTTCCTGCATGCCTTTCTGTAACGACGCGGCGTCTCCCGGATAATACGCGTTGTGATGACGGAAGCCCGGCGCCACGTATTTCTCGTACGCCTCGGCGACCTTGTTGGCCGCGACCAGCTTCATGAATGACGTGGCCGCTTCCTTGCGTGGTGATGCATGCATGCGTCCAGTATACCGCTTACTCCAGCGTGCAAGTGGATGAACAGCCGTCGCCGTTCGCGGTGTTGCCGTCGTCGCATACTTCGTTGCCGGCGACTTTGCCGTCGCCGCACAGCGACGAGCACACGTTCGGATTGTCGGCGGTGCACACGTAGCCGAACTCCAGCTTGCACGAGTGATTGCAGCCGTCGTAGTTGTCGGTGTTGCCGTCGTCGCAGGTTTCGGACACGGACATCACGCCGTTGCCGCAGCGCTCCTTGCAGGTGGTGGGCTGTGCGTACCGGTCGCACTCGAAGCCGGCTTCGTACGTGCAGCTGGCGCTGCAACCGTCGCCGCTCAGCTTGTTTCCGTCATCGCATTCCTCGGGCAGGATGATCAGCTTGTCGCCGCAGCCTGCCTTTTCCAGCGTGACGGTGGGGCGCACCGAACGCGTGGCCGGGTCATCGGGCGGAGCGACGTTCTGGCGGATGGATCGCGTTCCGGGGCGGACGAATACCGGAGCGGCGGCTTTCAGCGACGACTGTGAAGAGGCGGACGAACGATGTCCCATAGTGCGCTTCAGCCGGCGCAATCCGGCGGCGGCCTCGGCGTCCGAAAGCTGGCGTGCCTGGCTGGAGGAACTCGAAACGGTCTGCACGGCCATGGCCTCCAGCGGGACGTTGGCACGCACCACCGCGCTCAAGAACACGAGGGCCAGCAAGCTGAATGCGACGGACAATGTTTCCGTATACGTGCCCGAAGAGGTGGATTTCGCCATGGGAAGGCAGGAAAAGGAATGGATGTTGTTTTGATACAGTATACAAGAATTTCGCCGTATTTCAAAATCAGCAGCGGTGTTTTTCGCTGACTGGAAGCGCGTCCCGCAGCTTTCCTGCGGTGAATGATTGTGCGGGCTTGCATTGCGTCTACCATGGCGGCATGCCCTTCAAAAAACGCCCAGCAGCGGCTCCCAAGAAAACGATCTACGACGACATGGATGACGCGAAGTTCGTGGAGCATCTGGAGGGACTTCTTTCCATCGAGAAAGGCGCAGAGGCCGCGGCCATCGAACGTCGCGTGCAGAAAACGCAGGGAACCTTTTACGAGCGTGCCAGCCGTTTGTTCCTGCAGAAAACGAGTGACAGGGAAGTGCGCGGGACGGATACGTCGTTTTAAACTGGCAGCCCCAGGGAGAATTGAACTCCCGTTAACGGATTGAAAACCCGCTGTCCTAACCATTAGACGATGGGGCCGCAAAGATCTGCACGCGCGAGTATAAGCCATGCGCCCGTCCGCGCAAACTGCGTTGCTTGGCTATTTCATGCAAGTGACAATGATTTTGGCCGTTGCTATAGTCCAACCACTGTTTCCGCAACAATCATGCCCCTTTCCAGCTTTGCGCTGATTCTCGGCGTCGTCGCGTACGTCTTCGGTTTCCCGCTCATCTTCGGCGACAAGGACCTGGTCGCCTGGAAAAAGAAGCTCTCCAAGGATGAAACCTCCCTGCGTTTCGCCGGAGTGACCTTCGCGGTGCTCGCCGTCCTCGTCTTGAAGAAGCAGTGGCAATTCACCATGGATGCCGACGGACTGATCGTGGTCGCCGCCTGGATCACCCTGGCCAAGGCTCTGCTGCTGGCCTGGTGGCCGGACCAGATCGTCGCCGTGAAAGGAGGACTGGAGGACCGCTTGCTTTCGACTCCCGGCATGCAGACGCTCACCGGCGTGGTGCTGGTGTTCGGCGGCGCCCTCTTCACGTACCTCGGACTGGTTCTCATCTAAGGGTCCGTCCATGCACGTTTCCGCTTCCCACTTCCGACAATGATCATCGTTGCCTGGATCGTTTTGGCGCTGGTCATAGCGTTCACGTCCATTTTGCTGATTACCATCGGTGCCAACGCCTGGTGGCACATGCCGTACGTTCCGACACCGGTGTCGGTGGCCGGGAAAATGGCCGACATGGCCGGCTGCAAGACCGGCGACGTGGTCTACGATCTGGGTTGCGGCGACGGACGCGTGCTCATGGAGGCCAAGCGCAAGTATCCGGGCATTAAGGCCATCGGCTACGAGATCGCGCTCGGCGTGTGGATGCTCGCCAAGTGGCGCCAGTTCTGGAAACGCTCGGATGTCACCATCAAGCTCGAAAGCTTCATGAAGAAGAACCTGGCCGATGCCGACGTCATCTTCCTGTATCTGTCGCCGTCGTTCATGACCACGCTGCTCAAGAAATTCGCCACCGACCTGCGCCCGGGTACGCGCATCGTCTCGCACTCGTT
>DAORHV010000039.1:0-7922 GCA_035438175.1 Candidatus Peribacteria bacterium | reverse complement strand
CGGCGCGATCTTCGTGGTGAGCCCGCTGCACGTGCACGTCGTGGCAGCGCTGGGCATACAGGATAAATTGCCGTCGGCCTTGTTCGGATTGCTTTGCATCTGGTCGTACCTGCGTTACTGCGAATCGGGGCACCGCCACTTCTTTCTCTATGCGCTCGGTTTCTATGTGGTGGCACTGCTCGGCAATCCGCTGCTGCTCTCGCTGCCGCTGGGATTGCTGGCAATGGAATGGCGCATCGGCACTCGGCACCGGCGAGGACTGTGGCTCGATACGCTGCCGTTCCTCATCGCCGCGGCGACGGCCGGGACAGTCATCGCGCCGTCGCTGAATCCCCCGCCGATCTCGCCCGAAACGATCCTGGTGGTCATCGCGGTTGCCGCGCTGATCGGCACCGCCAACCGGATGCGCGACGTCGCATTCGGGGCAGGATTCTTCCTGATCCTGCTGGCGCCCGGACTGCTGACTTCCGGATACGACCCGTGGCCGTACCTCGCCTCGCTGGGACTGCTGTTCATCGTCGGCTGGGCGCTGAACCGCGTTTCCGGACGCCTTCATTCGGCTCTCATTCCGGCGCTGGCATCGGTGACGTGCGTGGCGGTACTGGGTTGCGTCACCGGCATGATCGTCTGGCAGCACCGGCAGCCGCAGCACCAGGCGCAGGACGTTCGCTGACGTGGTATCATGACGCCCTCATGCGTTCTTCCGCGAAATCCACGATCGGCATCTTCATGCTCAGCGCCGTCCTCACGGCGTGGGCGCTTCCGGCCATGGCGCAAGTCGCTACGCCCCCGGCCGATGAAGTCCGGCTGACGCAGCTCTACGACCTGTATCTGAAGAAAGGGAAAACCGACGCGTACTTGGAAAAACGCATCGCGGATGAAACGCTGAAGATCCGGAAGCAGGCGGATGCCGAGCTCAAAGCCACGCTGGCAACCCAGTCGGACGAAGCGGTGACCGACCCGACCGCGCTGCCCAAGGCGATCGACCGGCAGCGCAGCGTGGTCGATTCGCTGGAGGAAACCATTAGCGAACACAAGGTGGACCTGGATCTGCTTCAGGAGGAAGAGCGCAAGTATTACCTCGATACCGCCGCCGGCACCGGCACTTCGCTGGACGATCTGCGCATCACCGGCAGTTACGCCGAACTGCTGGCGAAGAAAGCGATCCTGGAGCAGCGGATCGCGTCGGTGGAGAGCGCGCTGTCACTCCAGCACGACCGTCTGGACAAGCTGGCCAGCGAGCAGCGTTACCAGCAATTCGGCTCGTTCTTCGACATTCTGTGGTACGCGGTCATCATTCTGCTGGCGATCGCGATCGAACGGCTGTCCAAACGGTTCTTCCTCAGAAAGATCGGCAAAAACAAGCAGCGCTACCTGGCGTCCAAGGTCATTACGGGCGTGATCTACGGAATCGCGGTGCTGTGGCTGATCGGGCGCCTGCTGGCCGAGCATCCGGGCGCGTTTGCATCCTTGGCCATCGTGGGCGCCGGTATCGCGGTGGCGCTGCAGAGCGTGGTGAAGGACGTCGTCGGCTGGCTGATCATCGTCCAGCGACGGTACTACTCACCGGGCGATCGCATTACCATCGGCCCCTTCACCGGCGATGTCATCGACATCGGTCCATTCCGCACGGCCATGCTGGAAGTGTCGTCCACCCAGCATCCCCTTACGCCGGAACGCGGCGGCAAGATGCTGTATTTCCCGAATTCACTGGTACTGAGCCAGGAACTCCTGAACTATCACACCACGTCGGATTTCGTGAACGCCGAATTGAAGGTGACCGTGACGCACGAAAGCGACTGGCGCCGCGCCGAGGCGATTTTGAAGGAACTGGTGCTGGAGGAAACCAAGGAGTTTGCTGAGAAGGCCCGCAATCAGCAGCAGAAGCGCACCGCGCTCTTCTATCTGTCGCGCAAAGTCGGCGAACCCGAAGTCCACCTGGACGCGGTCGAGAACGGCTATCAGTTCACACTCGGCTTCACGGTACCCATCGGCTTCCGCCGCGACGTGGTGTCGCGCCTGTGGCACAAGATGCTCGACAAGTTCACCGAAGCAGGCACCATCCAGATCGCGTTCACCACCGTGCGCGTGATCGACAAAAAACCCGAGCCGCCCGCGCCGCCGCCGACTCTGGCCTGACGCTCATTCGGGCAGGTCTCCGGTGCGTTCTTGCGGTTCGATGAACGGCAAGCCGAGCGCTTTGTAGATGTCCGCCTCTTCTTTGGAAGCGATGACTTTCTCCCCTTTCAAGAGCGCGTATTCGTTCAACTTCATGCCCTGCACGATGGCCAGCCTCCGAAGCGTGATGTTGTGCTCCTTGTCGCCGGTGAAGTACAGGAACGCGCTGCCCCATTCGTCGGGTTTCACCAGACGGATATCCACGCGCAGTCCGGTTTTCACGTTGAACGCCAGCCGCGTTTCGCCCTTGGCCACGATGGCATCGACCGTGGGGATCTTCTTGATGGCCTTGGCGATGCGGTCGCTGCGTTCTTCGTTGGTCGCCGCATCGTCGAACGCGATGAGGATATCCACGTCGCCGACGGTCTCCTTGCGGCGGCGGTACGAGCCGGCCGCGTCGCAACGCACCACACCCTTCACGGCCCGCAGCGCCTTCAGCAATGCCTTCACGTCGGGCTCGATTTCGGCCAGCGGATAGCGCTTCACGCGCTCGGTCACGTGCTTGGCGTTGTTCAGGATCTTGGCTTCCATGACCTCGGAAAAACGCGGCAGCGAACGCAGTTTGCCGGTCTCGGCCGCCTTGATGAGCGAGGGGACGTCGTGGATGCCGAGTTCCTGCAGCTGCTTCACGCGCTTGGGCCCCAGATCATCGATGCGCATGAGCCCGGAAGCGCCGCCGCCGACTTCGGCCCGCAGTTCCACGAGAAATTCCATCTCGCCCGTCTCGAAGAATTCCAGCACTTTCTTGGCGATGGCATCGCCCACGCCCGGCAACTCCTTCAGCTCCTTCTCGGTCTTGTACGACGCGATGTCCTTGGATAACCCCTCGATGTTCTGCGCGGCCCGGCGGTAGGCGGCCGGCTTGAACGAGACCCCCTGGTAATCCAGCAGGTCGGCGATTTCACGCAATAGCGCGGCGACTTTCTCGTTGTTCTCCATGCGAAGGAGCATAGCAGAAAACAACGCGTACAACCGACCGGACGCTCTTGTCAGGCGGCGGTCGCGTCTGCGTACTTTTGGAGCAGGCGCTTCAGCTCGGCTTTCTCGGCGGCGCTGAATACCGCGCAACAATCTCCGGCCTTGGCGGCCAAGGCCGCCCTGGCCTGCTGGCTGAGCTTCTTGCCCTTGGGGGTCAGCGTCAGTTCGGCGCGCCGGCGGTCCTCGGTGGATTGCACACGCTCCACCACGCCTTTCTTCTGGAGCAGGTCGATGATCTGGCTGATGTTGCCGCACGAGCAGCACAACACCTTGCTGAGGTGCGATACGGTGGCGTGTCCGCCGCTCAGCTCCAGCAACACCATCGACTGGCAATGACTGATCTCCATTCCGTCGAGCGCGGCGTTCAGCTGACGCTCGAGCGTGTTGGCGGCGCTCTTGATGGAGTTGCAGAGGCAGAGACAAGTATCCATGACACGAACAGTGTACAACACTTCTTCGCGCCCGGCGATCAAGAGGGGCTCGGCTTCCCCCCCGGGACACGCTTCGGTATTCTCGCCGCATGCCCGCCCCCAAGAAAATCTCGTACAAAGACGCCGGCGTCGACATTTCCAACGCCGACCAAACCAAGCGCGAGATGAGCGCCAGCCTGAAGACCGACAACCCGCTGGTGCTGAATGCGTTCGGTGCGTTCGCCTCCTTGGTGGACGGCAAGTTCGAGGGCTACGACCACCCGGTGCTGGTGTGCAAGACCGAGGAACCCGGCAGCAAGCAGCTGCTGGCGTTCCAGCACAAGCGCGTGGAAGGCATTTGCTTCGACATGATCAATCACCTGATCAACGATGTGATCGTCATGGGTGCCAAACCGTTGTTCATCCAGGACCTGATCGTGTGCGGCAAAATGGAGCGCGAAGTCATCAAGCAATTGGTCGACGGCATCTCGAAGGCCTGCAAGAAGGAAGGCTGCGTACTGACCGGCGGCGAAACCTCCGAGCAGCCGGGCGTGCTGCAGCCGGGCACGTACGTGCTGGGTGCCAGCGCCATCGGCGTGGTGGAGAAGCGCAAGATCGTGGACGGCAAAGCCATCCGACCGGGCGACGTCGTGTTGGCGGTGGCCAGTTCGGGGCTGCACACCAACGGCTATACGCTGGTCCGCGCACTGCTGAAACAGAAGCCCGGACTTGCCGAAAGCGACGTGGATGGCGTCACGTTCCTGGACGCCATTCTGGAACCGCACCGCTGCTACTACACCGCACTGAAGGACTTGTTCGATGACGCCGGACTACACGGCATGGCGCACATCACCGGCGGCGGCGTTCCGGGCAACTTGAACCGCGTGCTGCCCGAGGGCGTGGACGCCAAGATCGACTCGGCGAAGATTAAAATCCTGCCGGTGTTCAAAGCCGTGCAGCGCGAAAGCGGCAACGACGACGCCGACATGATCCGCACCTTCAACCTGGGTGTCGGCATCACGCTGGTGGTGGACCCCGCGTTCGCGGACAAGGCCATGGCGCACCTGAAAAAGCACGCGATGGACTGCTACCCCATCGGCACCATCGTAGGCGATGGCAGCCAGGAGGTGCATATGGAGGGGAAACTGGCTTGGTAAAGCCCTGGATCATCGTTGATAAAATTGTGTTTTTGTAGTATAATTATAAGGTAACAATGGCCTCCAAACACAAACGATTCACCGGCCCCCAAGTCTTGAAAGTGGAGCAGCTGTCCGGTCTGGATGCCAGCATCCGCGAATTTTTCGATACGTTCATGAAAGCGGTCGAGCCGGACCTGATGACCGGCAACATCGCGACGCTGGACGCCAAGTACGCCAACGAAACGGCCGAACAGAAGAAAGCACGCGCCCTGCGCTACGAGCACGCCTACAACCTGTTCATGGCCACCTTCACCTTCACGGTGCAGCAGTGGCAGTCCGAACTGGAGTTCTACCGCAAGGCTGCCATGACCGACGCCGCCATCAAGGCCGAAGCCGAAGACAAAGCCAAAGCCGACCAAGTCGCCGCCATTCTCGACTGACCCCATGCCGCCCAACACACCCGCCACCCACCAGGCCAACCTGCTCTACCACGCCAACGTGCGGCACCCGCCGTACTTCTTCCCGCTCGGACGCGTGGGCTACAACGTCTGGACGCCGTCGAACCCGGGACTGAACCACAGCTGGCACATCAACAACCTGCATAACGGCAACGCCATCCGCGGACGCCCGACCTTGCTGGAAGCGGCCATGCGCAACCCCTCCATGCGCAACCTGCTGCCGTACCAGAACAGAATGCTCGCCAACGCGGTGTCGCCGGTGCAGGACACCTACGCCATGATGCGCGCCGGCATCGACGGGCGCGTGTTCCAGCAATACCCGCCGCATCTTGCCATGTGGCAGCGCTATCACCGCACCGCTCCCCACTTCCGCTATCTGGCGGTCTCCAGCCAGCCGAGCATCGCCGAACAACTTGGAATGCTGCGCCGTCCGGCACCCGGACAGGGCCCCGGCCAGTTTCCGTTCGCCGCTGAGGGCGGCATCAATTCGCCGTTCGACACCTCGCTGAACGGACTGCCGCGCAGCACCCTGCAGCGCGTCGGCGACGCCATCGGCGGATTCCTCGGACGCCGTACGGAAGAACCGCTCCCGATGCCGGGATTTCCGGCCGGTTTCCCGCGCAGCGTACCGACCGTCCGCTCCTTCCCGGGCGCTCCCGATCCGGCACCGTTCAACGGCGTTCCGGAGAGCCGCGACCGCGGCGAAGCACGCCTGATGCTCTCCGCCTTGCGCCAGGAGATCCAGAAATTCGTGCGTGCCAATTCGCCCATGCTGCCGGCCACCGAGCGTGCGCTCGGCGTGCTCGTGGCATCCATCGACGGATCGATGAACAGCCCGACACTCACCCGCAACCACGCCATGAGTTCCCAGATGTTCTTCCAGAGCATCGTGGAAATGGACATCAAGGCGCGCGCCGACCGCGACGGCGGACGCACCGAAACGCCGGAGCCTCCGGCAGATCAGGAAGCGTAATCACTCGCTGATGGCGATGGGCTTCACCCGTCCGGATGACGATGACGCCGTGTCCGCCGGCTTTTTCGCCGCCCGCTTGGGATCGTCTTCGCCTTCGATTTCCACGTCCGACTCAGAGACTTTCACCCCGCCGGACGCCTCGGGAGCCGCGGCGGGCGGCTCGTCGAAAATCTGGTGTTTGCGGGTGTGATCGATGACGGCGCCGGGCGTGAAGGTGGCGTATCCGCCGACCGCGTCGCGCACCAACTTGCCGTTCTCGATGCGGATCACGCGGGTCTGGAGCGCGTCCACGATGGCCTGGTCGTGGGTGGCCAGGATGACGGTGACGCCTTCGGCATGGATGGCTTTGAGCAGCTCCAGCAATTCCATGGACTGCTCGGGGTCGATGTTGCCGGTGGGTTCGTCGGCGATGAGGATGACCGGCTGATGGACGATGGCACGTGCCAGCGCCGCGCGCGCTTGTTCGCCGCCCGAGAGCTCGCGCGGGAATGAGGCCGAGCAGTCATCCAGCCCGAGCGCCTCCAGGACTTCCGGTACGCGCGCGTCGATGAGTTCGTCGGGGTCGCCGCAGACCTCCATGGCGAACGCGATGTTCTCCTCCACGGTCAGGTGCTGCAGCAAGCGGTAATCCTGGAACATGACGCCGGTGCGGCGCCGGTAAAGCTGCAGCACGTTCGGCGGCAGCTTGGCCAGATCCACCCCGTCGATCTCCACCGCGCCGGAGGTGGGAGCCACCGCGCGCACGAGCATCTGGACGATGGTCGATTTACCCGCGCCGCTCGGACCCGTAATGCAGACGAACTCGCCGGGATCGATGGAAAAGCTCACCGCATCCAGCACCGTCCGTCCCTCGAAAGACTTGGTGACGTTCGTAAACGAGATCATGGCTGTCAGGATAGCCCATCCGGCCTCGCGAAAAAGTTGACTGCCGCCGATGTTGACGTGCAGTCGCGGCCGTCTAGCCGCACAGGACGTACACCTCGCGGCTGCGGTCGCGGCTCGCCTGGACGGTCAGCAGCTTGAAACGCGGGAACGTACGCTTGCACAACTGGGTGAATTCGTCGAAGTCCGCGCCGCGGAAGACCTTCATGACCACCGTTCCGCCGCGGCGGAGCCAGCGCTGCGCGATGGCCACCACCTGCTGATTCAGCTCGATGCTGCGCCACTGGTCCACGTCGCGGATACCGGTGGTATTGGGCGCCAGGTCGGACAGGATGAGATCGACCTTGTCCCAGCCTTCGCCGGAAATGATGCCGCCCATCTGCTTGAAGTCGAACACGTCGGCCACGTACGTGACCACGTTGGGCGCCACGTGTTTGATGGGCGTGAGATCCAGTCCGATGACCTTGCCGGTGGGGCCCACCATCTTGCTGGCGTACTGCAGCCAGCTGCCCGGCGCCGCGCCGATATCCAGCACGCGCTGGCCGTGTTCGAGCAAATGGAACTTGTGGTCGAGTTCTTCCAGTTTGAACACCGACCGGGCGCGGTACCCCTCGCGGGCGGCGCGCTGCGACCATTTGTCGTTGGGTTGGTAGGGCTTGGGCATGACGCCGTGTATTGTAGTCGCTTTTCCGAAACCGTGCCTCAACGGGCTTCCATGGAAACCAAACCCGACTTCGCCACAGTCTGAGCCGGCCCACAAGTGACAAACCGGTCTCCGCCCTTATACTGCCGATCCGGCGTTTCCAAAAGAGTGGGCTTATCCGTTTACCCCCAGTCCGTATGCGCTCCCGCACCCTGAAGATCTCCCCGTTCGTCGTCGTGGCACTGTCCTGCCTCGTCATCG
>DAORHV010000038.1:0-7939 GCA_035438175.1 Candidatus Peribacteria bacterium | reverse complement strand
GTCGCGGTGATGAAGTTCCGTATCTTCGCGGACGTTACCACGTCTCTCCAGGCCGGGTCGTTCTACGCGACCACCTAACAACCCTCTCTGAAACCCTTGAACGCCAAAGAACTCCGCCCTTCCCGTGCTTGCATGGGAGGGGCGTTGTTCTGCGTGGAAAACCGCACATCGAAAGGTCCCCTCTCTGCCCTTGAGGGGCAGAGAGGGGGATCCTTTGGTGAGGTGATGTGGCTAGTGAACTTCCAACCGTACGGCATATCGAGCCGAGGCCAGAAACGAGTACGACGTGAAGGAATCGATCAGCCCTGCGCGGTCACGGAACCGAGTTGCACGAAGTTGGTCAGATCCGCGATGAGGCGGAACTTTTGCGACCAGTGAATCGTGAACCCGATGCCCGAGATCGTCAGGTTGCCGTTGTCGAGGAAGGTGACGATGCCGAGCGCCGGACCGGTCGGGTTGTCGTTCGCATCGAGCGCGTACAGGCGGAAGTTTGTGGCACCGGCGAAGGTACCGCTTCCGACGTGCGCGTCGAGACGATCGAAGTACGACCATTCGTTCCCACCGATGTTGATGTCCGCGAGGACCGTGTTCTGGCCGGGGTTAGCGGCATAGAACAGCGGGCCGGTGGACAGCATTCCGTGGGTGACGGGCGGCAGGGGCGCGTTCAGTTCGAGAACATCGAAGCTCATCTGACCGGCGTAGGGAGATGTGGACTTGTACCACGCCAGATCGATCTTCTGATTGCCCACCATGGCGGGGTCCGTATTCACTCGGACCTGCAGGTGGACCATGCCGGACGTGCGGAACTGCTGGTGAACTTGGTAGACCGTGAAGATGAGCTGGCCGTAGGCATTCGGCCTGACAGTCATCATCGCGTGCCACACGCCGGGCGAGATCTCGCGGTAGAACGTAGCCGTACGGACGAACGGAAGCGCAGAGGCGTCCTTCGTCATGAAGCGCATGCAATTCGCGTAGGCGCGCGAATCACTGGCGTTCTCGTACAGCTCGAACACCGTCTGATCACGACTGTTGGCGTTCACCGTCTTCTGAGCATCGGAGAGGTCCACGATGTGGAAGATGGTCCGCTGCGGGCCACCCACCGTCGCCGTGGGGAACTCTTCGTGGTTGTCGCCGGGGGATGTGACGCCGCTGTAGGTGGGAGTGCCACCGTAGCGGACGTTGGCGGCGACGATGTCCAGTTCGCCGTGGACGGGTGTGAACGCGGCATCGATCGTGTCCACCGAGACGCGGAAGTGCGCTCCGTCCAGATCCCCCACGGGGACCCAGCCGAAGCCGTTGAAGCCGATGCGACCGCCGTAGGGCGTGGAAACGGGTGAGCTGTCGAGCGGCGTCCAGTTGCCGGGTGACGATTCGTACGACAGCGTGGCGTTGCGCACGTTTTTCAGGATGCCCTGCTTGGCATCATCGACCACGAGGGTGCTGAGGGCGCTGCGCCAGTCGGTGCCCTTGGCCGTGAACTGCAGGACCGGCACGCCATGTTGGCCGGGAGTGAGGTGATTGTCTGGCAGCGGTTCGATGGCGAAGTTCGTGACTGCGGGGCAGTCGCGGCGCTCGAGCAGCCAGTCGTCGGATGTGCCGAGACGAGCGCGGACGGAAGCGGGTTTACGTTGGGCGGGTTTGCGTGCCGCGAGGGCACGCACGATCGAACGGAACATGTGATGTCTCCTGTCCTGAGGTACTCGGATGTTCATTAGCCGATGTACCAAAGGAGCGGTTTTCCCCGGCTGTAGCCACCCCCACGACGGGAGCAAGCTTACGGACGGAGCGGAATACTATACCTATATTGTAAAGTTTAGTCAACAATGCACTTCTCCGCATACCATAAAGGAAAACCGCTGTTATTTTTTCAAAAAACACCCCGACGGAACTACTCCGCGAGGACTTATTGAACAAAAAATATGATCATCACATCAACTCTGGTTTCACCTGTCTAGCGAAATTCAACGGCGCGTTGTTGCACAGCCCGGACTCTGACCGTAGCGTACGCCCCAATAGCCTTTTTCCTCCCCCTATTTCTTATGACCTCCGCGTCATTTCGTATGGTGCGTACGTCGGCTCTCGCAGCCCTCGTGCTCGCCCTTTCCGCCTGCGCGCTGTTCCTGACGGCGTCGAAAGGTTTCGCTTCTTCTCACCGCGAAGCCCCGATGATCAGCCAGGATCCGGCCGCCGACCAGACCGACCTCTACGCCTGGATGTCGTCCAAGGACAACATCGTCTTCGCCGGCAACTACTACCCGCTCAGCGGTGCAGGCGCAGGTCCGAACTACTACCGCTTCGGCGACGGAGTCGTATACGCCTTCCACATCGACACCAACGGTGACGCCATGGAGGACATCACGTACGCCTTCCAGTTCTCGACCAAGGTGAAGAACGGATCGACCTTCCTGTTCAACACCAAGCCGATCGCTTCGCTGGCCGACGCCAACGTCGTCCAGACCTGGACCGCCTACAAGATCATGGGCAAGTTCACGGGCAAGCCGGCTCAGTGGGCTTCCAAGAACATCGTCGCCACGGGCACGGTCGCCACGCCGGTCATCGGCGGCAAGTCGCAGCCGGACTACGCCAAGCTGGCCAAGGAGGCCATCAAGGACCTGGGCGCCAAGGGCAAGTTCTTCGCCGGACCGCGCGATGACTCGTTCTTCGTCGACCTGAACGTCTTCGACCTCCTGAACCTCGGCGCCGGCGTCGATTCCCTGAAGGGAGCCAACGTCCAGTCGATCGTCTTCGAACTCCCCGTCTCCAGCATCGTCTCCAAGACCGATCCGGTCGTGGGCGTCTGGGGCGCTACGTACCGCTGGCAGCGCAGCGTGATCCGCGGCAACGGCGTGGTCGCCAACAACGGCAACCTCACGCAGGTTTCGCGCCTCGGCATGCCGCTCGTGAACGAAGTCGTCGTTCCGCTCGCCTACAAGGACTACTTCAACGCTTCCCACCCGCATGCTGACGCCGACACCAAGGCCTACTCCGATGTCGTGCTGAAGCCGGAACTCGCAGGTCTCTTCGGCGCCGTGCTCGGCCTGAAGGCCCCGACCGAGAACCGCACCGATCTGGTTACTGTGTTCCTCACGGGCGTCCCGGGCCTCAACCAGCCGAAGAACGTCCGCGCTGCCGAGATGCTCCGCCTGAACACCTCCATCGCTCCGGCCGCAACGCCGAACCGCTTGGGCGTCTTCGGTGGCGACACCGCCGGTTTCCCGAACGGCCGCCGCTTGGCCGATGACGTGACCGACATCGCCATCCAGGCAGTCGCAGGCAAGCTCGTCGACGGTTACAAGGTCGATGAGAAGCTGGGCGACGGCGTGAACGCCAACGACGTGGAGTTCATGACGAGCTTCCCGTATATGGCCGCTCCGCACATGATGACCAAGTAATGCAAACAATGAACGCAACAACGTCAAAATATTCTCTCCGGGGAGTGGCGAGCATCGCCACTCCCCTTGTTGCGTTCGTCGTCATCGTATTGGTGAACAACGCGCTCAGCGGTCACGGCATTCCCGACGGCGCGTTCATCAAAGACGAACCCCAGGGCCTCTCCGCGCAAACGCAGGAGGCCATCTTGAAAGCACAGACCCAGGTGCAAAAAACGCCCGACGACAGCAAGGCGGTCTTCTCGCTGGCAGGCTTGTATTTGCAGGCCGTCCGCGAGAATGCCGACACCGCGTTCTACGCGCGCATCGAGACGCTGCTGAAACACTTGGACGACGTGGACCACGGCAACGCCGACATCGATTTCCTGCGCGGAACCATCGCGGCCGGACGCCATGATTTCCGCACGGCGCTGCAGGTCGCAACGCCGCTGGTCGCCGAGCATCCGGCGGTGGCGCGGTACTACGGACTGCTGACCGACGCGCAGGTGGAGCTGGGCATGTACGACGACGCGATCAAGACG
This sequence comes from Candidatus Peribacteria bacterium, assembly GCA_035438175.1. GTDB lineage: Bacteria > Patescibacteriota > Gracilibacteria > Peribacterales > Peribacteraceae > DAORHV01. Next base: position 4,029 of record DAORHV010000038.1, on the reverse strand, counting down.
CTGCAGAAGATGTCCGACCTGCGGCCGGACTACAGCGCGCTGACGCGCATCGCCTACATCCGCGAGATCACCGGCGACAACAAGGGCGCCATCGAAGTCATGGAAGACGCGCTGGCCGACGCCAGCGGCGTGGGTGAGAACACCGCGTGGGGCATGGCCGAGCTGGCCCGCCTGTCGTTCGGCAAATACCGCAGCCAGGCCGAACTGTACGAACAGTCCGCGCTGAAGGCGTATCCGGATTTCCCGGCCGCGCTCATCGGCATGGCTAAAATAGAAATTGCGCGCGGCAACACCGACAAAGCCACCGAGTACGCCGACAAGGCCGTGAAGATCCTGCCGATCCCCGACTACGTCGCGCTGCGTGGCGACATCGAAGCCGCCGCCGGCCACGCCGACGCGGCAGCCGCCTACTACAAACTGGTGGAGATCGGGTACGAGCGCATCGCGCAGAGCGGCACCAACGTGGAGCTGGAACGCGCCCGTTTCCTGACCGAACGCGGCTTGGATCTGAAGGCCAACCTGGAACGCGCCCGCGCTGTGTACGCCGAGCGTCCGACCATCTACGCCGCCGACGTGCTTGCATGGACGCTCTACAAGAACGGCGAGTTCATCGAGGCCCAGCAGTACGCCGAGAAGGCGCTGTCCACCGGCTCGCAGGACGCCGCGATCTTGTTCCACGCCGGCATGATCAACAAAGAACTCGGCCGCACAACCAATGCCAAACAGTTCTTTAAGCAGGCCATGGAATCCAATCCCGACTTCTCCATTCTGGAAGCTCCGATGCTGCACCAGGCCTTCAATGAGTCGAATGAAGCATAGTTTACAAAACTAATAAAATAGTTTATAATACTATAAACATCCACACCTCCTCAACCCACATGGGAAACGAGCACTTTGAAGACTACGACGGAGATTAAATCAGACGCGCTACGGGATCGCGGGGAGAACGCCTGCGGTCTTCGTAGCGAGAAGTCTTAGAACTGACGGAGGAACCGGCGGTCGCCTTGGTAAAAGAGGCGGATGTCCGGGATCTGATGGCGGATCATCACCATGCGTTCCACGCCGAAGCCGAACGCGAAGCCCTGCCACTCGTCCGGATCGATGCCGACGTTTTTCAGCACCTGGGGGTGCACCATGCCGCAGCCCACGACTTCCAGCCAGCGGCCTTCGCGGCTCTTGGATTCGTCGCCGCGCCAGCGCAGGTCCATTTCCATGCCCGGCTCCACGAACGGGAAGTACCCCGTGCGCCAGCGGAAATCCACGTTGGGGTCCACGAGCTCGCGCACGGCGGTCTCCATGACGCCCTTCATGTTGGCCAGCGAGATGTCCTTGCCGATCATCAGGCCTTCGATCTGGTGGAACATGGGTGAGTGGGTGGCGTCCTCGTCTTTGCGGAACACCTTGCCGGCGCAGATCATGCGGAACGGCGCCTTGTGCTTGAGCATGTAGCGCACCTGCACCGGGGACGTGTGCGTGCGCAGCACGGTGCGGTCCAGGCTGTTGATCCAGAACGTGTCCTGGTTGTCGCGCGCGGGGTGCGTGGCCGGGATGTTCAGCATGTTGAAGTTGTACTCCTCGGTTTCGATTTCGGGACCCGACGCGACATCGAAGCCCATGCGGCCGAAAACCTCCTCGGCTTTGCGGATGTAGTCGTGCAGCGGATGCGCGTGGCCGCGTTCGGTCATCGGCAGGTCCAGCGTGACGTCCAAGCCATCGGTGGATGCCAGGTTGCCGAGCGCCGCGCTGGTCAGCGACTGGCGGCGGGCGTCGAGTTCGGCGGTGATGGTGAGTTTGACGGTGTTGAACGCCTGGCCCATGGTCTTACGTTCCTCGGGCGACTTGGAAACCATGTCCTTCATGGCCGTCGTCAGGGCGCCGGCTTTGCGGCCGAAGATCTCCTGCTCCAGCGCGTCGAGCGCGGACACGTCGGCGGCTGCGCGGATGCGCTCTACGTAGGAATCCCACGGCGAAGGAAGAGGTGCGACGGACATTGCGGCAAGTGTACTGGATTAGGAGTGGAGCGCCAATTCGACCAGCAGGAACACGCTGAAGATCAGGAGGCCGATCCACCAGGTCAGGATGCCGAGCAACAGGAACACGAACGCAAGCGTGACGGCGCACGCCACGAAAATCCCCTCGCGCAGCGAAATGGTGATCTTCTTGCCGGCATCCAGCCCTTCCACGGACACGGTGGCCCAGAACGCGTAACACAGCAGCGTGGCGACGCTGGAGACCGACAGGAACAATGTGATGAAGAAGAACGGCAGCGCGATGTTCGGCGCCGTGAGCGGGCTGACCCGGAACAGGATCACCATCAAGGACGCCACGGAAAGCAATGCCGCGATCGCGATGCGCAGGAGCAACGGCCTCATGCCGGCATGGTACCAGACGGAGCCGGGGTCGGGACGATGCCTTGCGACTTCAGGTACTCGCCGAGCGCGCGGAAATCGGAGTATAGGCTTTCGCGCAGATTGCCGTTATGGAGCGCGGCGGCCGGGTGGTAGATGGGGAACACCGTCAGCGCATCACTCAGCTTGAACGGCTTGCCATGCGCCTGCGTGATGGTCTTGTTCGCGATGAAGTGCGCCATGGAATGGCGGCCCAGCGTGCAGATGACGCGCGGCTTGATGATCCCGATTTCCATCATGAGCCACGGCATGCACTGCTCTTTTTCCTCGGGCGTGGGGTCGCGGTTCTCGGGCGGACGGTACTTCACGACATTGCTGATGTACACGTCCTCGCGTTTCAGCCCGATGGTGCCGAGCAGTTCGTTTAAGAAATTGCCCGACGCGCCGACGAACGGACGCTTCAGTTCGTCCTCTTTCTGACCGGGCGCCTCGCCGATGAACATGACCGTGGCGTGCGGATTGCCTTCACCCAGCACGGGGTTGGCGTTCTTGGCCAGCTCGCAGCCTTTCCAGGCCGAAAGCTTCTCGCGCAGCAGGTCGAGGGTCAGTTCCATCGCGGTGATTCTAGCAGAGCCCCTCCCCTATTTGGCATCCGCCTTGGGGCCGCGGCTGACCGGCTTGTGGTCCAGCAGGTCGTTCATGGCGGCCTTGGTGTTGTAGCGGCGGATGTCCTCCTCGTCTTCGATCTCGCCCACCAGTTCCTCCAGCACGTCTTCCAGCGTGACCAAACCGACGGTTTTCAGCTCCTTCTGCACCACCGCCATGTGCGTGCGCTTGCGGCGCAGGAACAAGAGCAGCTGGTCGGCGCGCATGCCGATGTCCACGCTCTGCAGGGTGGTCATGATGTCGGTGACGGGAACGTTGTCTTTCCCCTCGGCCAGCGCGGTGAGGATGTTACGGCTCATGGCGACGCCCAGAATGTCGTGCTGGTCGCGGCCGACCACCGGGTAGCGGGAATACGTGTGCTTGAAGACCTGCTCGGCGGCCTCGCGGACGGTGGCCTTGTGGGTGACGAAGACGACGTCGGCGGCGGGGGTCATGACGTCGCCGGCGGTTTTGTCGTTCAGGACGAACGCACGCTGCACGATGTGCCCCTCGTAGGCGTGAATGTGTCCGGCCATGCGGCCGATGCGGGTGAGCGCGCGGATCTGCTCCTCGGTGCCGACGGCGCGGCGGCCGCTGCCCTTCATGCGGCCCACCAATCCTTCCAGGAAAATGACGATGGGGAACAGCGCGTACACGAACGCCAGCAGGAACGGGGCGACCGCCCGGGCCACGGCAGGCGCGTAGTGGCGGCCGAGCGACTTGGGGATGATTTCGGAGAACAGGATGGTGGCGAACGTGAGGATGGCGGTGATGACGCCGATGACGTTGCTGCCGAACAACCGGATGGCGGCCTCACCCACCAGAATGGGACCGAGGATGTTGACCAGGTTGCTGAAAATGACGATGACGATGACCGCGCGGGTCATGTGCCTCGAAAGCTTCTTTAGTGCGCCGGCGCCCCACAGCTTGCGGATGAGCAGCTCCTCGATTTCGGCGCGCGACACGCTGAGCATGGCGGCGTCGATGAGCGACATCGTTCCCGAAAGCAGGATGAACGCCCCGATGAGGATGATGA
>DAORHV010000037.1:0-7969 GCA_035438175.1 Candidatus Peribacteria bacterium | reverse complement strand
AGCACCGCGTCGTTCTTGGCACGCAGCTGCGAATGCGTCCAAGTGTCCTGCTCCTTGGTTGCAATCTTCAGGAAACCGCCGTCGGGCGCGGCAAATTGGCCGGCCGGGGTGCGAGCCTGCTGCATGACGATCCACGGGCGGCCCTTGGTGCGCACTGATACAAAACCCCGGTTGAAGCGCATGCATTCTTCCAGCAGCACCGGACCGACGACCTCCACGCCTGCTTTGCGCAAAAACGCGATCCCCTTCCCGGCCACACGGGGATCCGGATCGCGCATGCCGTAGACCACACGCTTGATCCCCCGCTCCACGATGATGTCGCAGCACGGCGGATTCTTCTTGGATTTGTGCGCAACGCACGGCTCCAAGTTCACGTAGAGCGTATCTGTTGAATAAATTTTTTGTTCAAATTTTTCCAGTAACTGACGCTCGGCGTGCGGTTTGCCGAATGCTTCGTGGAACCCTTCGGCAATCACTTGTCCGTCGCGCACCAGCACCGCGCCGACCATGGCTCCGTTCCCCACCAAACAGCGCCCGCGTTCGGCGAGCTCCAGGCAGCGGCGCATGCACTCGGCGTGGTTCATGAGTGCAGCCTACCATTGCCCGGAGCGGATACGGAATGATCTATTTTCCCATTTCCTTGTCCATGACCTCGTCGAAGCTGACGCCGGCCATTTCGCACAGGCAGACGATGCCGCTGAGAGCGTCGGCGGCTTCCTGAATGGCAGTCAAATCGGAGGAGCTGCGGAATGCGGTATTCAGTTCGGTGGCGCGGTCGACCAACGACACGGACGCGGTGTTCACGCCTTCGTTGATCAGATAGCCCATGCCGTTCAGTTCCAGCATGTCGCCGTTGCGGACGGCGGCGCGTAAACGACGAACGTTGCCTTCCAATTCAGAGCGCCACTCAATACCCGGCTCCAAATCAGGCACGTCGGGCTCGGACTCCTCTTTCTCGGGGCGGTAGAGATCGTTGATAACTTCCTCCAGCCTGAGTCCGCGCGACTGTAGCGAGACCATTAGCCAGTACACGGCCTGGCCGGCCTCTACGATGATTTCCTCACGATCACCGCGGCGCACCGCGCGCGACAACTCGGCCATCTCCACGCCGTAGCGGTCCACGCAGAAGCGCAGGCCCTGCTTCAACGCGTCGATGGTCGATGACGGCTTGGCCAGCGGATCGTTCATAGTCGCAGCGCGCTCGGCGATGGTGTCGCGCAGGCCCATCAGCCAGTCGGCGACTTCGCCGTTGCGATCGGGAATCTCGGCGGCCTCGGGGGAAGCGTCGCCTGCGAACGGCAGGACATTCAGCACCTCGGATTTATCGGCTGCCACTTCCACCTGCAACGTCTCGCCTACGCTCAGGTCCTGAGCGCCGCGCCTCATGAGTTCGGCACGCATGGCGTTCTTTCGGGCGATGGGCGCGTAGACCTGCAGCGCCCGCCACTCGCTGCCGTCGCGGGTGGCCACACCCATGATGGACGGACCTTTCATGCCCAGGTCAGCAAAGCGGCTCACCTGATCGGCGGGGATATTGAAGGTGAACGCCACGTACTGGTTGGTTTCCTTGGCGGACTCCAGCGCCAGACCCAGCTCACGGAGCATCTGGCGCGAGCGCTGCGAAATGCGCCCGGCGTTGGTCATGAACAGATCGGTGCGGATATCCAGCAGGTTCAGGTACGGCATGTCCATGTCGGCGCCCGACGGATACGGGAAGACGTCGTTGCCCACGATTTGCAGGCGATTGGCGCGGGCGGTTTCGCCGCTGCCCACGATTTCCAGCGCGCCGATGCTGCGGCCGGGCATGTTGGGGCGGTAGTCGGTGACGCGCGTGTCGGCGCCGTCGGAGGTGCGGATGGCGGCGTTGCGGCCGGAGGCACGCAGGACGCTGCGGCCGAGGTACGGATATTTGGTGAAGATCAGGCGGCCATCGACGTCCTCGGGCGAGAAGACGCGCTGCTCGTCGGGCGCCAGCAGCTGGAGCGTACACGGTCCGATGCCCAGGCTAAGAAGTTTGCTGATGTCTGCACGCACGCCGTACTGCCGGGCACGCTGGTCAGCTTCGCCGACGATATCGGAGCCGGTCAGGATGCCGACGGTCTCGTCGCGGAACAGTTCGAACTGGGCGGCCAGCGCAGGTGCGCCCTTCACGGCCCGGAACAGGAAGTCGCCCTGGGTCACTTCATCGGTGCGGTTGCGGGCCTTGGGGTCGAACCCGGAGCGGATCTTGTCGTAGCCGGCGCGGGTGAGCAGATCCAGGACGGGGTTACGCGGATCTTTGCCTTCGGTGACGGCGCCCTTGGGCAGCAGGACGACCTGCTTGTTGTTTGCGGTTTTCATGGTGTGGTGAGGAAAGGTGGATGCAAAAAGGGAAACCCTCCGAACGGAGAGTGGGCGACACCGTGCGGGGAGCTATTTCTTCGCGCGCTCCAGGTACTTCTGCAAGACGGATGCCGGCCGCTCCCCGCTGGGAGACTGCTGCTGGGTCCCGGCATGCGCGTCTTCGGTCTGTTCGGGCGCACGCGGCGAGACCATACGATGATGCCGGTGTGCGTTCAGGACTTTGCGATAGCCACCTTCTCCGTTCTCCAAGAACTTGGCCACGCGGGTGACGGTGGTGGTGGAGGCGCCGGTGTTCTTGGCGATCTCGCGGTAGGTCGTTCCCTTGGTAAGCTGCTTGGCCACCTCGAAACGCTCGCTCCAGGCCTGCAACTCGCTCAGGGTGCCGATGTCACGGAGGAAATCGGCAACTTCCTGCTCGTCCTTGCACGAACTGATTGCCGCACACAGGGCGCGGAACCATGGCTCCTTACGGAAGGCGTCTTCGGTGAAGCGTCGCTTGGACATGAGACAGGTAGAGGAAGGACCGCATTCTACCCACCGTGCTTTTCCTGTCAATGTATTATTTCGCTGATACAAGAAAAACGGCCTGAGAAGCGAAAAACTTGCCTTCGGAGGGCATCGCAATAAAAATATGCCCTTCTTTGCTATGCAACCGCCCGACCTCAACGAACGGCATTGGCTGGAACAGTATGAGGCAGGCATCCGCCGCGCGGAGGCCGATGGCCGGATCCGCCGGCATGGCGCGGTGAAAGACGACTTCTATTCTCATTTCAGCCACGGGCTGGACGGCTCCAACACGCGTGAGTTGCGCCAGATGTCTCGGACCATCGCGTTGCATTGTTATGCAGCACGCGGCCAAGCCTGGAATTGCCTGGAGATGGGACCCGGTGTCGGACGCGCGACGGGTGAACTGAAGGCTATGCGAACCTCGCCGACGTTGCATACGGTCGGGCTGACGCCGTTCAACCCGTATCTCCGGCTCCGGATGGGGTCGCTGCATCTGATCGGCAACGCCCAACAAGCCGTGGAGGAAGGTTGCAGCGCATTGCAGGAGCGCACCATTGCCCGAGTCCGCGGCGCCGGCATCTGCCTGAATCTTCCGGAACTAATGGAACTGCAACACCATGGAGTCGTGGACGCATTCGATGAGACCGACGAGCCGATTGCCGACCTGCAGCACATCGCCGATTTCGCGACATTCCACACCGACGAACGCTATCAGCTGATCACCGAGGACAACGGTCCGTTCCGGCATTCAGGCGACTACTTGGGCGCGTTCAAGCGCGCTTACGGCCTTCTGGCGGAGAATGGAACCATGGTGCTTTCGCCGTTCGATAACCCGGAGACCTCGGGGTTCGCTGCGCGCACGCTTGCCCTGTTGCGGACGATCCTGCAACCGGAAGACGCGGTACACATCCAGTCGTCGGGCCGTGCCGACGGCGATTTGATCGTCACGCGTCCGGGCAGCCCGCTTCGCGACCTCTTGCGCAAACCCGATGCCAGCCAGCAATTGCGCGAACTGCAAACCACCACGACCACCCGGCATCGCTACAACAAAAAGCCGGCGCCCGATGCATTGTTGCATTCGGACGCCGGGTATTGAATCCGTATTGATTAGCGGGCCGGAGCCGTTCCTCCGCGGGAGGCGATGACTTCGTCGGCGACGTTCTTCGGGACTTTGGCGTAGTGGCTCGGTTCCATGGCGTAGCTGGCGCGGCCCTGGCTCATGGAGCGCAGGTCGGTGGCGTAACCGAACATCGCGGCCAGCGGCACGTCGGCCGTAATGGTCTTGGCCATACCACGGGAACCGGTCTCCTTGATGATGCCGCGGCGGGCGCTTAAGTCACCCATGACGTCTCCGAAGTAATCTTCCGGCGTGACGCACTCCACTTTCATGATCGGCTCGAGCAGCACGGGGTCGGCGCGGCGGCAGGCGGCCTGGATACCGATGGAAGCACACATCTTGAACGACATTTCGGACGAGTCGACGTCGTGGTAGCTGCCGTCGGTAAGCTCGACCTTGATGTCCACCATCGGGAATCCTGCGAGCACGCCGCGGGACAAGCCTTCCTGGAAACCCTTGTCGCACGGAGCGATGAACTCACGCGGGATGCGGCCTCCGACCACGCTGTTTTCGAACTGGTAGCCCATACCGGGAGTCGGCTGGGGGCTGACGGTGAACAACACGTGTCCGAACTGACCGCGTCCACCGGTTTGCTTCGAGTACTTCTCTTCGTGCTCGACCGGCTTCTGGATGGTCTCGCGGTAAGCGACCTGCGGCTTGCCGGAGGTACTCTCCACTTTGAACTCGCGGCGCATGCGATCCATGATGATATCCAGGTGCAACTCACCCATTCCGGAGAGGATGGTCTGTCCGGTCTCTTCGTCCGTGCGGACGCGGAGGGTCGGATCCTCCTCGGACAACTTCTGCAGAGCCATACCCATTTTCTCCTGATCCGCCTTGGTCTTCGGCTCGATGGCGAGCGAGATGACGGGCTCGGCGAAGGTGATGGATTCCAGGTGGATCGGCTTGGATTCATCGCACAGCGTGTCGCCGGTGCGGGTCTCCTTCAAACCGATGGCGGCTCCGATGTCGCCGGCCTCGATGCTCTGGATTTCCTGGCGGTTGTTGGCGTGCATACGGACCAAGCGTCCGATGCGCTCCTTGCGGCCGTTGCGGCTGTTGTACAGGTAGCTGCCCGACGTCAGGATGCCCGAGTACACGCGGATAAAGGTCAGCTTGCCGACGAACGGGTCGGTGGCGATCTTGAAGGCCAAGCACGACAACGGATCTTCGTTCGACGAACGGCGGACTTCCTCCTCGCCGGTATCCGGGTTCTTGCCTTTGGCGGGCGGAACGTCCAGCGGGGACGGCAGGTAGTTCACGACGGCGTCGAGCACGAGCTGCACGCCCATGTTCTGGAGCGAGGAGCCGCACAGCACCGGGAACGTCTTGCCGAGCACGGTGCCCTGGCGGAGAGCCAGCTTCAGCTCTTCCTTCGTGAGCGTTCCGTTCGTCAGGAACTTGTCCATGAGCTCTTCGCTGGCGCCCTCGGCGGCCTTTTCCATCATGATCTTGCGGTATTCGGCGACCTTCTCCTTCATGTCGTCCGGGATCGGATGGTGAACGTGCTTCTCTCCGTGCTCGCCTTCGAAAGTAACCATCTCCTCTTCAACGAGGTCGATGATCGCCTTGAATTCGTTCTCGGCGCCGACCGGGAGCTGGATGGCGACGGCGCTCTTGGACAGGCGCTCGTGGATGCTGGCCAGCGACATGTAGAAGTCGCCGCCGATCTTGTCCATTTTGTTCACGAATGCGAGACGCGGCACGCCGTACTTGTCGGCCTGGCGCCACACCGTCTCGGACTGGGGCTCCACACCCTGCGATCCGTCGAAGACGGCGACGCCGCCGTCCAGCACGCGCAGCGAGCGCTCGACCTCGGCCGTGAAGTCCACGTGACCGGGCGTATCGATGAGGTTGATGGTGGTGGTGACGTCCTTGCCCTCGAACTTGCTCTTCCACATACACTGCGTGGCTGCAGAGGTAATGGTGATTCCGCGCTCCTGTTCCTGCTCCATCCAGTCCATGGTGGCCTCGCCTTCGTGGACTTCGCCGATCTTGTAGTTCTTTCCGGTATAGAAAAGCACACGCTCGGAAGTCGTGGTTTTGCCGGCATCGATGTGGGCAATGATGCCGATATTGCGTACGTTCTTAAGGTCCATACCGGTAGAGAGAAAATGTATGAAAACGCCCGAGGGCGCTCGCCCTAAATCAGGCTGCCGGGGCAGTATAGGGAATTGGACAAGGCCGGGAAAGACCTTTTTATGCGGGTGCGAAAGAATCCGGTGCACAAAAAAAGACCAGGCGGATCGCTCCGCCTGGCCCTTTTGCCAGGAGTGTTGGTGTTGTACCGATTCAATCACCGGGTCATGCGCATGGCCCGGTTATCGTCGTGTTGCGTATCGCGTCAGTACGGCAGCAGGCTTTCTTCCCTGCCGTACAGCACACGCGTCAGCTTGCCGGTCTCCACGTCCCACACGTAGACGCCGCGACGGTCCTTGTTGTCGGCGTTGTAGCCGACGACCGTCACGAGCTGCCTGCCGTCGGGAGTGTAGACCGCGCCATTGACGCGGCTGGACCATCCGTGGTGCAGTTCGTGGATCTTATTGTTACGAGTGTTCCACAACCGTACGATGCTGACGCAGTAGCCCACGGCCCAGTCGCCGTTGACCTGCAGGCCGTTATGCCGCCAGTAGCTGGTGCCGAGGTTGCGCACGCCGCCGTCCTTCGTGACGGCATGCTCTTCCTTGACCTGCGTCAGCTTGCCGGTCTCCAGGTCCAAGACCATCTGGCCCTTGCCACGCACGCTGACGTCGGCCTTCTGCTTGGTCAGGTACGAGAGCCGGTAGATGTCCTGGATCTTGGCGTCGGCTTTCAGCGGCGGCAGGAGCTTGCGCTGCTCCAGGCCGACCAACTTCAGTCCGGCGCTGGTGCCGACGGCCAACGTCCCGCCGTCCGGCGACACACTGAGGCCGTTGGGGCTGGGGGTGTAATAGTTGTTGTCGTTCCACCCCCACAGCTGGATCACCAGCGGCCGCTGCTTGCGGCAGAGATGGATCTCCACCGACGCCTTGCTGGTTTCCGTGACCCGCTTCTCCGCGGGCCGCAACAAGTTGGGATAGGTCGTTTCCTTGACCTTGTGCCGAACCCAGAAAGCAACGACCGGCTCGCCGTCGGGGGTGTAACACGCGGCGATGGCGCTCTTGCCGTTGCCGACGACGCGGGCCGTTCCGTCCTTGATGCTGATCAGGAACGCGCCGACGTCGGTGGCCACGGCGACCTCCTTGCCGTCGGGGCGCATCGCGATGCTGCCGATCGAGGTGACCTTGGGCAGCGTCTTCACGGACGCGATGGTCTCGAGCTGCGACACCGGCGGGAGCTTCGGCTCGTATCGCTGCTCGGCCTGGACGTCGATCTTCAGCGTCGTCGTGGTGGCCGGCGCGGCGGCCTGGGTCCGGGTAGCGAGCAGGGCAGCAATCAGGGCGATCGTCAGATACTGGCTCTTCATCGCAGTCATTCCACGGGGTTGGCGGCACCTTGCGGCCCGCCTCGCCCAACAATCGATGCTTCAAATGAACACGTCCACCCCTGGCAGGGTGCGCCGGAGGCAACGAGCCCCCGGCATCTTCCGTACCGCGTTCTGAAAGAAATATGCGGCGCAGGAAGTAGACTATTGTAATTATCATGATTATATTGTCAAATATTCTTTTCAATCTCCCTTTAAAATTTCACTTTTTGGCTTAAAAACTGTATAATATTGTTGTCATTCATTTTTTACAACAAACATGCATTCGGCAAACAAAAGCCCTTCCGAGCCTTCGATCCGGTCGCTGCTCCAGCGCATGGGATTCGAGCCGCGCGAATGCGAAGTCTATTTGGCGCTGCTCAGCCTGAAGGCCGGTAAGGTGAGCTCCATCGCCGCCGCCGCAAAGCAACCGCGGACGCTGGCGTATGTGGTACTGCAGAAGCTGGAAGCCAAGGGCATCGTGTCGCGCGTGCGGCGCGGACGGACTCTGCACTTCGTCGCCGAACCTCCGCGGCGTCTGCTCGCGTTTGCCGACGCCG
>DAORHV010000036.1:0-8065 GCA_035438175.1 Candidatus Peribacteria bacterium | reverse complement strand
TCTGGCGTGTCAGTTCGGCCAGCTTGCTGGCGTTCTCATTGATCTTCGTATTGGCGTCGATGACGGCCTGCTTGAAGGCTTTACTCACGAAGTTGATCGAAATGCCCTGGTGCGAGCTCCAGTAGCGCAGGCTCGGCTTGTTCGAGTGCTCGATGGCCAGCAGGATCAGGTTGAACAGGCTCAGATCGTTGATTTTCAGGAACGCGAACATCGCCGAGATCATGGCCGGCGTCCACAGCGCCACGCCGAACGGGATGCTGATGGAGCCGCCTTTGCTGGCGGTGGCGAACATGGCGTAGCTGATGCCGGTGCCGATTCCCACGATCGCGAGCTGCTTCAACGTGACCGGACCGATGATGCGGTCCTCCACGTACACGTTCTGCGGGATTTTGATGGGTTCGATCGGCATGGCTGTTTGTGCAGGAGGGAATCTCTTTATTATAGCAGAAACAAGCCATTCCCACAATCATCAGGGGGCTAAAAAAGAGTCCGGCTCCTGGCGGGCGGTCCGGACTCCTGGAATGCGGTGTTTTTGGCTTCAGGCAGCCATGGCCTTGTCGGCTTTGTCGGTGGCCTTGCCCGACTTGGGCGTGATGTCGCTGGCGTGGACGAACGACAGCTCGTTCTTGTCCTTGCCGATCACGTGGATCACGTCGCCGACTTGGTAGATGCCCTTCAGGATGTTCTCGGCGATCGGGTCCTCCAGCTGTTCCTGGATGGTGCGGCGGACCGGACGTGCGCCGTATTCGGGATCGAATCCGAGCGTGCCCAAGTTGCCGATGGCCTTGGAATCCAGTTCCAGACCGTATCCCTGTTCCTTCAGGCGCTTCTCGAGCTGGCTCACGTGGAGCAGCACGATCTTGCGGATGGCGTCCTGGGGGAGGGCGTTGAAGACGATGGTCTGGTCGATGCGGTTTAAGAACTCGCGGCGGAAGTGGTCCTTCAGTTCGCGCAGGACTTCCTGGCGCTTCTCTTCGTAAGCCTGCTCCTCGCGCTTGGCGTCGTCCTCCAGCTTGAAGCCGATCTTGCCGGCCTGCTTGGTCAGCTTGTCGGCGCCGATGTTGCTGGTCATGACGATGATCGTGTTGCGGAAGTCGACGACCTTGCCCTGTCCGTCCGTCAGCGTTCCGTCCTCCATGATCTGGAGCAGGATGTTGAAGAACTCGGGGTGGGCCTTCTCGATTTCATCGAAGAGTACGACGGAGTAGGGCTTGCGGCGGACCGTTTCGGTCAGCTGGCCGCCTTCCTCGTAGCCCACGTAGCCGGCGGTGGTGCCGGTCAGGCGGGAGACGTTGTGGCGCTCCATGAACTCGGACATGTCGATCTTGATGAGTGCGTCCTCACGCTGGAAGATCTCGCGGGCGAGCGTCTTTACAAGCTCGGTCTTACCCACGCCGGTCGGTCCCATGAACAGGAACGAACCGATCGGGCGGCGCGAGTCGGAGATGCCCACGCGGCTGCGGCGGATGGCGCGGGCGATCTTCTGGATTGCGACGTCCTGGCCGACGACGTGCTTGCGCAGCACGTTCTCGAGCGAGTTCAGGCGCTTGGTCTCGGACTTCATCAGGCGCGTGATGGGAATGCCGGTCATGCGCGCGATGACGGCATGGATGTCGTCCTCGTTGATCTCGACGGGGGAGCGGCGGTCGCCGTCGGCGCCGGCCTCCAGCGTCTTGCGCTCGGCGATCAGCTCTTCCTCCTCCTTGCGGAGCTTGAGGGCGTGCTGGTACTTCTGGTCCTTCACGGCGGTCTGCTTCTTCAGCTCGATTTCCTTCAGGGCCTTCTCGATTTCCTTCAGGCGCGGCGAGACGTCGTGCTTCTGGGTGATGCTCTTGCCGGCGGCGGCTTCGTCGAGCACGTCGATGGCCTTGTCGGGCAGGAAGCGCTCGGTGAGGTAGCGCTTGCTCAGCTTCACGGCGGCGTCGATGGCGTCGTCGGAAATGCTCAGGCGGTGGAAATTCTCGAAGCTCTGCTTCACGCCCATCAGGATGTGGATGGCGTCCTCGGTGCTGGGCTCCTCGACCATGATCGACTGGAAGCGGCGCTCGAGGGCACGGTCTTTCTCGATGCTCTTGCGGTACTCGTCGGTGGTCGTGGCGCCGATGACCTGCAGGGCTCCGCGGGAGAGGGCGGGCTTCAGGATGTTGGCGGCGTCCAGCGAGCCTTCGGCCGAACCGGAGCCGACCACGGTGTGCAATTCGTCGATGAACAGGATGATCTCGCGCTTGCTCTCGGTGGCTTCCTTGATGATGTCGTCGAAGCGCTGCTCGAACTCACCGCGGTACTTGGTGCCGGCGACGAGCGAGCCCATGTTCAGCTGCAGGACCTTCTTGCCTTTCAGGGTGTCGGGAACCTTCCCCTCGGCGATGCGCTGGGCCAAGCCCTCCACGATGGCGGTCTTGCCGACGCCGGATTCGCCGATAAGCACCGGGTTGTTCTTGGTCTTGCGGTTCAGGATGTGCACCAGGCGCTCGATTTCAGTGTCGCGGCCGATGACCGGCTCGAGCTTCTTGTCGCGGGCTTTGGCGGTCATGTCGTCGGTGAAGTAGTCCAGGACCGGCGTCTTGCTCTTACCCTCGGTCTTCTTCTTTTTCAGACCCTCGGGGTCGGTCTGGTTCTGCATGCCGACCAACGCACCCTGCAATCCCTGGAAGAACGACTCGAGCGAAGACTCCAGGTTCTTGTTCTGGGAGCGGAACTGGCTGATCTGGCCGAACATCTCCTCGATGTGCGTCTGGAGGTCATGCGGGTTGATCTGCATGTGCTCGAGCAGCACGGTCGACGAGTTCTTGCCGCTGCTGATGAGCGCGTACAAGAGGTGCTCGGTACCGATGTTGGCGTGGCGGAACTTGTGGGCGACCATCACGCTCTGCTCGATCACCGTATTCAGGGCGAGCGACAAGCCGTGCTTGATGTTCTGGCCCTCGGAATCCGAGATTTTGTTGGCTTTCAGCAGAATGCGGATGTTTTCCTGGGTGACTCCGGCTCCGGTGAGAATGGAGAACCCGAGCGACTTGGGGATGCTCAGCAACCCAAGCAGCAGGTGCTCGGTGCCGATGTACATCGACTTCAGGTTCTTTGCCTCCTGTTCCGCCAGCTGCAGAGCGAGCTTGGCGTTGGGGGTGAAGCGGTCGAACGGGTGCATATAAGAGGGGGAGAGTTAGCACTCTATCAGAGAGAGTGCCAGGTGTCCTATGACATCGGGGTACTTTATCACCCCGGCACCGCTAGGGGAAGCAAGTAGAATTGCAGAATGTGGTGTTTAGCTCCTTGTGGGAGTTTGTATAGGTTTTTTGACGTTTGGGCCGACCTACTGATGACGGCGGAAATCACGGATGTCGCTCATGAAGATGCTGATGACGGTGGTGAGCGGGACCGCCAGGATGATGCCCAGGATGGGGTGGATGACGGTGGGGAAGCTGATGCCCACCAGCATGCCGACCATGATGACGATGGGCGACAGGCCGACGGCGTGCTTCATGATGAGCGGCACCAGCAGGTTGTTCTCGCAGGTCTGGATGACGTAATACACCAGCGCGATGACCAGCCCCCACACGAAGCCGGCCTGGGTGAGCGCGATGAACACGGCCGGAATGGCGGCGATGAGCGGTCCGGCCACCGGGATGAACTCGGTGAATCCGGCCAACAGGGCCAGCGTGAACGAGTACGGCATGCCCAGAATGGACAGCGCGATGAACGTGAGGATGCCGATGGAGAGGCACAGCATGATCTGCCCCTGGAACCACTGCGACATCTTGTGGTAAATCGCGTCGGCCTTGGTGTCGTAGTAGTTGCGGTAGCCGCGCGGCAGCAGGAAGCGGAAGTAATCCACGATGCTCTCTCGCTCCATCTGGATGAAGAACGTGAGGATAAGGATTAAGAAGAAGCTGGCGATGAAGTTGAACACCGATCCGGCGATGCCGATGGCGTAGGTCAGCCAGCTCTGGGCGGCGGTGGAGAGGTTCTGGCCGAAGTTGAAGAGGGTGGTGGCCTGGTCCTTGATTTCCAGGTTCCGCAGCGCTTCCTGCAGGATGGCTGTGAGCTTGATGTTCAGCGCGTCGGACAAGAACGGCAGCGTGATTTCCTGCTTGGTGAGCAGTACGTCGACGCGGTTGTTCAAGAAGCGGGCGAAGTTCTGCACTTCCGTCGCGACGATGGGAATGAGCGAGATGATGAGGAAGACCGCCAGTGACAGGAAGATGATGTACACCAGCATGACCGCGATGGCGCGCGGGATCTTCAGGCGTTCGAAGAAGCGCACGCTGGAGTCGATGACGATGGACAGGAAGAACGACAGCACCAGCACGAGCAGCACGTCGTGCAACGACCACAGCATCCAGGCGCCGATGAGCACCAGCAGGATCGTCATGGTGGATACCGCCACCGTCTTGGGTTCGATTTCGATCACGACCGTCTCCTTGGGGCCTTCAGGAGTGCTGGGTCCGGGCGGCAGGCGGCGCTTGGTGTCCTGCGATTCCTGCACGCGGATTTTGGCTTTGGTCCACAGCTTTTGGGCCCGATCACTGAGGATCTGGAAGGATTTGAACGAGTCCCGGGGATTTTTGGGTTGCTGCTTGGCCATAGGGGATCAGCCGGTAACGTATTGAACGACGGTTTCGATGATGATGTAGGTGAGCAGACAGACGGTCAGACCGAGCAGCGCGTTGATCATATGCTTCTTGGCGTCTTCGTTGGTGCCGCCGGTGGCGGGACCGACCATGTACTCGAATCCGGCCCAGATGAGGCGCACCAGACAGATGGACGCGCAGAAGCCGATCACCACGCCGGTCAGCACGCTGATGTAATCGCGGATGCAGTCCCAGCCGGTGATGCCGAACGCGAAGTTGCATGACGGCGGCGCGAAAATGCCCGCCGGCTGCGCGAGCGCGTGGGGGATCGAAAGCAGTTCGGCGAAGAAGTGCAGCACGGACGTCATTATCACGTGCTCCATGCCGGACGTAAAACTGATTTGTGGCTTTTCCAAGCCTTGGATGCGATCTCGGCTTGTCGCAGCGCCCGGAATGTGACGCGGTTCACGCTTTCAGTGGCTTGACGATCAAAACACCTCATGACGTGACACGAGTTCCGTAGTAGTATGCGGTGTACATCGCATGGCATTCTCCTGGACCACCGCCGGCCGCCCGATCGTCGCTCTCGCCCCCATGGCGGGCGTGACGGACGCGTCGTACCGACAGCTCATCAAGCGCGTGGCGCCAGAGACCGTGGTCTACACCGAATTCCTGTCCACCGACGCCATCGTCTACGGCGCCGAGCGGACGCTGAAAATGCTGGCGTTCGATCCGGACATCGAGCGTCCGTTCATCGTGCAGGTCTTCGGCTCCAAGCCCGACCATTTCCTGCAGGCGTGCAAAGTCATTGAACAAATGGGTGCCGACGGCATCGACATCAACATGGGCTGCCCGGCCGCCAAGATCGTCTCATCGTGCTACGGCTCGGCGCTCATGCAGAAGCCCGAACTGGCCGCCGAACTGGTGCATGCCGCCGCCAAAGCGGTGAGCATTCCGGTGAGCGTGAAGACGCGTCTGGGCTGGAACACCAAGGAGAACCTGATCCCGTTCTGCCAGAAACTCATCGATGCCGGCGCCAAGGCGCTGTCCATCCACGGCCGCCGCTACTGCGACAAGTTCACCGGCGCGGCCGATTGGGAGCCGATCTACGAACTGAAGAAGGCGGTGAGCGTGCCGGTCATCGGCAACGGCGACATCGCCACGGTGGAAGACGCGCTGAATAAGCTGAAGAACCTGGACGGCGTGATGGTCGGCCGCGGCACATTCGGCAACCCGTGGCTCATGCGCGAGCTCATCGATGCGTTCAAGGATCCGGCCGCTTGGCGCGCCAA
Organism: Candidatus Peribacteria bacterium; assembly: GCA_035438175.1. Lineage (GTDB taxonomy): Bacteria > Patescibacteriota > Gracilibacteria > Peribacterales > Peribacteraceae > DAORHV01. The sequence continues at coordinate 2,205 of DAORHV010000036.1, read as the reverse complement.
AGCCGAGGCCGCCAAGAACGCGCCGCCCGCCGACGACACCATGAAGCGCGCGTCGTTCTATGAAAAAGTACCGTTCATCCTGCATCACTGCGAACTGGCCGTGAAAATCAAAGGCGAGCGCCGCGGCGTGCTGGAAATGCGCCGCCACCTGAGCAGCTACGTGAAGGGTTTTGACGGTGCGCGCGAACTGCGCACCAAGCTGCTGCAGATCGAAAAGCTGGATGACCTGAAGGCCGCGCTGGCCGCCTGATTCCATGGAACATCTTCCCGCATCGCCGGCCGGAGAAACGCCAGAAACGCTTCCTTTCCGCAATATCGACGTACTCTTCGCCGCATACCGGCGCTTCGAGCAAGACTGGCAGGACACACTGGAAGCGAACATGCGCGTGCAGAGCCGCCGCCCGGCGAATTTCCCGCCCGTCTTCGCGTCACGCTGGGCGCTGGCTTGGAGCCTGCGGACGATGTCCGACCAGGAAGTTCTGGAGCTCATGCGGACCTGGGAGCGTCACCCCGCCGACGTGGAACTGGGGATCGAGCGCGATCCGGCGCGGGTGGTCGCAGACGAAACCGACGGCGTGCGGGACAAAGTCGCCGAAACACTGACGCCCGAAGCGGTGCGTGCCGAAGGGTTTCCGCGCGCCTGGCGCGAATCGGCCTGAGGTCAGGAGCCCATCCGCATCCGCTCCAGGATTTTGAGCTCCAGCGCCTTGCCGGCGATGGCGGCTTCGGCCTGGTCGGCGGTCGCCATGACCACCGCATCGTCGCCGGTGGCGGTAACGGTCATGGTTCGCAGCAGATGTCCGCGGGTGACGTCGAACAGGTAGGGAATGCCGCTGGTTTGCTTGAGCGAGGAGAATCCGAGTCCCAGCCGCTCGAACTGTTCGTCCTGCAATTCGGGTTCGACGGCGACTTTCTTCAGCGCCTTGGCCGGCGGCTTGCGGATGTCGCCCGAGACCATGATCGATCCGCCGGTCGTGACGATGTGCTTGTCGGGCGAACGGTGATACAACGCGATGCGCAGTTGGTCGGCGGTCATGCCCGAAGCCAGCGCGATTCCCCGCTGCACGAACACGTTGCCGGCCTGGCCAGCCGCCAGCTTCTCGGCTTTGGCGGTGGGTCCGGTCGAGAACGTCAGTTCCTCGGCACCTTCCAACTCGTCCGAAAACGGCATGAGCGTAGCGCCGTGTTCTTCCCAGTAGCGCAGGATTTCTTTGGCCGACAAGTCGGCGCCACCCGGTTCGTCGCCGCGCAGCCGCTTGATGAGCGCGGAGACTTTGGCGGGAGGCAGCACCAGCTTGCGTTCGGCGGGGGATTCGGCGGGCATGCGTACAGACTATTCCGGCCGCCCGACGCGTCAATTTTTTCCCGGCCCGGATACGAAAAAGCCCGGACGGACCGGGCTTTTTTTGATGGTGACGGAAACGATTACAGGCTGACCTTGATGCCGGGGCCCATGGTCGGATTGATGCTCAGCGAGGCGATGTAGTTGGTCTTGATGGCGGCCGGCTGGGCTTCCTTGATTGCCTGCACCAGGGCGGTCAGGTTCTCGGTGAGCTTCTTCTCGCCGAACGAGGTCTTGCCGAACACGCAGTGGATGATTCCCTGCTTGTCCATTTTGAACTGGATGCGGCCCTTCTTCAGCTCCTCGATGATCTTGCCCGGCTTGTCCGAGACCGTACCGGCCTTCGGGCTCGGCATGAGACCCTTGGGTCCCAGGACCTTGGCCAGCTTACCGATGTCCTTCATGAGCTGGGGCATGGCGACCGTGACGTCGAAGTCCAGCATGCCTGCGTCGATCTGCTTGATGAGCTCCGCGCCGCCGAAGAAATCGGCGCCGGCCTTCTTGGCCTCGTCCTCGAAATCGGGGGTGACGAATGCGGCGATGCGCACCTTCTGTCCGGTGCCGTGAGGCAGCGACACGTTGCCGCGGACCAGCTGGTCGGCCTGGGCCATATCCGCACCGATGCGGAAGTGGGCTTCGGCGGTTGCATCGAAGTTGACCGCCTTCACCTGGGTGAGCAGCGCAACAGCCTCTTCCAGCGCGTAGGCGGGCTTGGTGAGGAGCTTCTTCTTCTCGGCGTACTTCTTGCCGCCGCGAACGACGTTATCGACTTTGGCCATACTGAGGAGGGGGAACGTGGTTGTTACGTCCGCGAAGGCGGACTCCCACGAAAGCCGGGATATTGTGCCGTTTCCGGGTGATTC
>DAORHV010000035.1:0-8140 GCA_035438175.1 Candidatus Peribacteria bacterium | reverse complement strand
CTGTGACTCCGAATGGAGCAGGTGCGCCCGGCGCTCTCGTGAAGCATGAACAATGGTACAAGCCGACCATGGACGGTCCGCTGCTCTACTTCAGCGCCACTTCGGGCGATCTGAGCGTCGAACTCGGCCGCGTGGAGAAAGCCGGCGGCAAGATCTGGGTACCGCGCAAACCCATCGGCGAGTTCGGCTTCATCGCAGTGTTTTCCGACACCGAAGGCAACCGCATGGCGCTGCATTCGCGCAAGTAGGCTTTCCCCGGGAAATTCTTCTGGGCGGCGTTCAGTGCTTGCTGTTAATGAAAAAGACCCCGACCTTCGTAGAAGCCTGCAGGCTTCGATGGTTGGGGAGGATGGATTCGAACCATCGAATGGCGGCTTCAAAGGCCGCTGCCTTACCACTTGGCGACTCCCCAAGACGCTCCGATTGTATCGGATTCATTCCCCGGACTCACGGCGAACCGTATCAGCGCTTTTTCTTGGCCTTGGGCTTGGCTGCCGGCTTCTTTGTTTTCGGCTTGGTTTTGGCGGGCTTGGCGGCGGCCTTGGGCGTTTTCAGGTATTTCTTCAGCGGCTTCCAGTAGCGCTCCTCCCAGCCGATGTCGATTTCCTTGGCGTTGTCCGATGGGATGTCCTGGTGCATGAACCGCAGCAGCGTACCGCGGTCGGAGGGCTCGAACGTGAAGTGCACGGTGGACCAGTGCCCCGACGGCCAGGTGACCACGCGCCAGCGCTGGACGATTTTACGGCCCGGATCCAGTTCCAGGTTGGTACCCGACACGTGCTGGTTGTGCGCGTTGAACTCGCCGCCCACCGTGGCCGAAATGCTCGCCGGCTCGCCGGTGAATTGCGCGTGCGCGGCGCTGTTCATCAGCGCTTCGTACACATCTTCGGGCGGCGCGTGAAAGACGACCAACTGGTGAATGGTTGCTGTACGCATGACAAGAAGACTACGCCCGGGGCAGGGGACATCGAATTCTCAATTCGGGGTTTTTCTGTTACAATAGAGCAAATACACCACAAACCATGCCTTCTAGCACTGGACAAGGCGGCACACCTGTTGACCCGTTTGCGCAGGAGCGCGGACCGGAACAGGACGACGCCGGACAGGACACGTTCCGCGACATTGAGCGCACGCCCGAACAGACCGTGAAGCGCGTGCTGAAAATGAAGTTCCTCGCCCGCCAGAAGCGCGGCGCCATTTCGGGCAACGTGGAAACCGAAATGAAGAACATCACGGGCGACACAGAGAAAGCCATCGAGGACGCCAGCGGCCGCATCCGCGGAGACAAGAGCCGCATTTCCGCAGCCGAGCGCGAGGTGATCGGCGAGTACCGCCGCCAGCGCATGATCATGCGCATGGTCGACAAGAACTACATCGTCATGGATCTGCGCGCCAAGAGCGCGGCCGGCATCTACGAGCCGGGAAAGGACCAGATCACGTTCGATGACGACGTGGCGCTCAGCCCCGACGTGCAGTACCCCGACATCCTGTACGGCAAACACGTCTGCAAGCACGAGGAATGGCACCGCAAGGAGCAGGCCAAAGTTTTCAACAGCGAGAACATCAAGGCCGGCAACATCACGTTCCGCCTGCATCCGGACCTCATCGAGGGTCAGGCCGTCGTGAAAGTCAGCAAGGAGAACAACCAGGACGCCAAGCAGGTCGCCGAGTACCTGCGCCATGCGAACACGTACCGCCAGGCGGCCCAGCTGATCGGTGAGAAGGAACTGGACGAGGCCATCAAATCGGGCGACATCCTGGGCTTGCAGGACGCCATCGACGGCAAATCTAAGGAAAAGAAGGCCTGATTACAGCTGCTGCTTCAGGAATTCCTGGGTGCGCGCCCAAGCCTCGTCGGCCTGCGTTTTGTCGTAGGTGGCGTTGGCCTCGCCGGCGAAACCGTGACCGGCGTTCGGGTAGATGAATACCGCGTTTTCACCCGAAAGCGTCTTCAGTTTGACCTGGAATTCCTTCACGGTATCGACCGAGATGGACGCGTCCTTCTCGCCGAAGTGGCCCAGAATGTGCGCCTTCATCATGGACAAGTCGTCTTCCGGAGCGAACTGGCCGTAGTACATGACCGATGCCTTCACGCCAAGATCGTTCTTGGCCATCTGGTAGCTCCAGCCGCCGCCGAAGCACCAGCCGACGGCCGCCAGACGGTCCGGATCGGCCGACGGCGAACCTTTCAGATAGGCGACCGCAGCCTTTAAGTTGGCGAACGCCTTGTCCGTGTTTTCGCGCACCGCGCCGGCCAGCACTTTTGCTTCGTCGGCGTTGGCCGCGCGCTTACCGTCGTACAGATCCACCGCCAGGGCCACGTAGCCCTCGGCCGCGAACTTATCGGCCAGCGATTTGATGTTGTCGTTCAGCCCCCACCACTCGTGGATGAGGATGACCGTCGGCAGCTTGCCCGGCTTCAGCGGGCGCACCAGGTAGCCGACCGCGGCCGGATTGGAGGGCATGTAGGCCACGTCGAGCTTGACCAGCGAATCGGCTGCCGGAGGCTGCTGCGACGCGGAACAGGCTGCCAGCGAAGCGCAGGCAACAACGGCGATGACAAGCGTGCGAAGAGAATGCTTCATGCACGGAGTATACCACGCACCGCTGATCAGGCGGCCGTCCACCCCGCCGGTCCGTCGAGCGGATGCTCGTCGGGATACAGCTTCATGGCTTCACGGACATCACGCTTGTCCTGCAACACCCACAGCGCATGGCTGGGATGACGCACCAGGTAGAGAAGATCGTTCAGCGCACCGGCAAAACGTTCGAAGCGTGAATATCCCTCCAGGTTCCGCACGCCGTACAACTCGAGCAGCGCCTTCCGTCCGTGGCCCCAGCGCGCAAGCTGCTCGAGCGTTTTCTCACGATCTGATGCCGGCGGGCAAGAGTTCGTGTACAGCACATCCGTATCCATGCCCCACCGAATGCCGGCTTGCTGCGCCAACAGGACTTCGGCGCTGTCTTCCGAGCGCAGCCCGGGGTACTTGGCCACCGTCTGTCCCAGCGCCAGCAGCGGTCCGGTGCGCCCCGCGATGGCGCCGCCGGAGAAATAGCGGTGTTTCAAGCGGCCATGCGCCCAGTTGTTGGCGACGTGCAGGTCGGAGATGGGCATGTCGAAATCGGGGAGGCGCTCCTGCGCATCCGTCATCGTGCGGTAGACACAGAAGCGAACCTTCGCTCCCAGGATATGCGGCGCACCCATGCCTTCCAGCGAGTCCAGCAACACCGCCAAACCGTTGGTGTCCGGATCGGGAGCCTTCAAGTGCGAGTCCGGCGCCCTGTAAAAATGGCTCTCCGCGTCCATGAACAGCGCCGTGCGCGGCACTGCGCCTTTTACGACGCAGCTGTGCATAAGCATGCCGAACACGTCGCGAAGCGCGTTGATTTTGCCGGCCGAATGCGGCGATTCCGGCTGACGCAGGACGTGCAACGTGTGCTCATGGGAATCCGACGTGAACAGCGTGTGCAAACGGTCTGGACCGTCTTCCGCGCGTGAGACGGGCGCCGTCATACCCGCGAATTGATGCGGGGCGGATTTGAGAAAGACCGTTTCGGTTTCCGGCGGATCGAAATGCACCGGAAAACGCGTTCCGTTGTTCAGTGCCAAAACGACGTTCGCACGCCGGTTGGACTCGCCCATCTGCTGAAACAGGCGTGTCAGAGCCGGACCGTACAGCGCATCTGCTCCCGGGCCAGCCGAGAGAACGACAAGCACCCGGTTATCGGATTCATCGGATAAACGGTCTTCGATGACCTGACAATATTCATGAACCGACCGCACGTCCGCTTCAAGTCGCCCGCCGGCCGTTTTCGGCATACCGTTCGTTATCATGGAATAATACTACGGAACTAAATAACAAATCGTCAATTTATAGGCTGAATCCACTGAATTTCTAGGTTTCAGCTGTTTCGAGTAGTTTACATAATATAGCTAATAGTGTATAATATTAGTTATACCAAAATGAAAATACAAAAAATCAATATCCGACGGCTGTCCAGCGTGTTTTTGCACGAGCATACGCATTTTATCGCGTCGCTTACGTGCGGAATCGCCATGGGAGTGCTGTTCAGCACCCGCATCGCCACCTACCAGGCACACTACTTCCAGGAGCAGGCCGCCCAGCAACAGGCATCCTCTTCGATCAGCGCCGCTTTTTCATCGGCCCGCATGCGTGCCGCCGCATCGCTTGCGGCATCGCTGGTTACGGCCGAACCCCGTCCCGTGGAGCAGTCGCAGGAGCCCGAGCCGCTGAGCTTTTTTGATTCCTCGGAGTCGTCCGAACCGCGCCCGGCCGTGAAGAAGGGCAACCAGATCTCGGTCCGTATCGAGGTTCCGGCCGTGTCTTCCAGCGTCATGGCATCTTCCAGAGCTCCAGCTCCGGTCACGCATGCCGTGCGCCCGGTGGCTCAATTGGTCTCCGAAACCTCTTCGTCGGAGCAGGCTCCGGCAGTGCAATCATCCGAAAGCAGCGAATCTCCGGTTGTGCCGATGCAAAGCAATTCCAGCGCCGCTTCATCGCAGGCCCCGGTCGTCGCCGAACCCCAGCCCGAACCGCCGCAGTCCAGCGAATCCTCGGCACCGCACTCGGCGCCGGCCGGCAGCTCCGCTCCGTCACTGGAAGGCTTCCCGGCGTTCATTCACGCCTCGCAGCCGGTGAACCGCGTGCCCAACTGGGGTGCCATGAGCACGCCCGAGGAGTTCAAGCGCACGTACAGCCAGCTTACCGACGCTGACTTTGTTGCCGTACCTGCGTATAACCTCAAAACACTAACCATCCCCATGAAGTCGCTGACCGGCGGCAGCCGCGTGAGCCCCGACGACATACCGACGGTGACCGCCAAGCTGTACTACTCCACGCGCTATATGGGCGCCTACGATTTGGACGCCGGCGAACACAGCGGCCACCACCCCGGCGTGGACCTGAAGCTGGCGCTCGGAACTCCCATCGGCGCCATCGGTGGCGGTCGCGTCTACTCGGTGTCGTCGGACGCGCGGCTGGGACTGCACGTTGTCATCGAGCACCGCAACGAGAGCGGTCAGTTCTTCTCGGTCTACGCGCACCTCGGTTCCGCAAAGGTTTCTGCGGGTGATACGGTGAAGCCGGGCCAGACCATCGGTTTCGTGGGGCTCACCGGCATGACGACCATGGCCCACCTGCACCTGGAGGTCCACCGCGGCTCGCTTCCCGCCGAACCGGGCATGCACGCCGCCGCCTTCACCGAGTCGGCGGTCATCAATCCGATGACGTTCATCTACGGCAACGGAAAGATGTAAGGACGTGGCGGCTCATTGCCGCCGTCCGGTGCGCGGATCGCCGGTACGTACGAGAGCGGAAGCGCAAGAAACACGCGCGGCTTCAGCGTGAACGTGAAGTAGTCTAATTCAGGGTGGTCCGGATGCCTCCAGCGCCCGTCGCCGATAAAGTACTTCTGGCAGCTGGCACCGGCTGTTATTTTGCCGCGATGATCCAGCGTGATGCGGTCGGGGTTCGCCCGGATGAGCGCCAGCGGCACCGGTTTCCCCGCGATGCAGCGGTCGAACACCGGGTTGTGCAGCGCGACCGGAATGCCGGCGGCGTCCACGTAAAACAACGTGCGGACAAGCGGTTGCGGCAGGGCTTTCGGGCGGAGTGACGCATTCAGCGCCCGGCAGTACACCGGGCTGATCAGCAGTTCCGCAACCTCCTTCGGATTCAGCCCCGTCTGTTCAGCCAGCAACGTGGCCACTGTCTCGGTGGAATCACTCAAAGGATTCGGTCCAAGCCGCCGCTGCATGGCACACAATCGCGGGTCGGCACCGTCGGCCCCCTCGTCCCCGGGGTGGTTCGCCAGAACGAACAGTGTGGCGGCCCGCAGCAGATCGGTCTGATGCCCATGATGCCCGCCGCCAGTACGGCTGCTGGAGACGGCATAGATGCCGCCCTCTGCGGCGCAGGGCGACACCCACAGAACGAGGCAGGCCGTGAGAAAGGGGATGAATTGCTTCATGTCCGCACTCTATGGACCGCGCCTCACCCTCGGCAGCCGCCTGCAGCCGGACACCCGCCGGTACCGGGCGTTTTCCGCACCGGAATAAGCGATTGCCGGATCTGCACAGAAACAGAACGGAAACAAAAACGGCCTCCCGAGGGGAGACCGTTTTCGCTTCAGTGTTCTTGCTGACTATTTCTTGCCGACCGTCAGTGACTGCTGGGTCACTTTGTATCCGGTCGGGAGCGTGAGCGTGACCTTCGGCTTCAGCTTCAGCGTGAAGTACTCGAGCTCCGGATGATCCGGGTGCTTCCACTTGCCGTCGCTGATGTAGTAGTCGTCGCAGCTCTTGCCCGTGCTCTTCACGAGCGGGTACGGGATAGCCTTGTTGGCGACACACAGATCGAACACCAGGTTTCCGCGGGAGACCGGGATACCGTTGGCATCGACGTAGAAGGGGACCACCTTGGCCGCCTTGGCCACCGGCTTTGCCGGACGAATTACAGCAGCGTTGATCGGGGCACAGTAGTCCGGGTCAACCAAGTACAGGGCGATCTGCTCCTGGCTGATATCCAGGACCTTGGCCAGGATCTTGGCGACGAAGTCGACCTTGCCCTGGATCGGGTTCGGGCCGAGGCGGCGCTGCATGGCGCAGATGCGCGGGTCGGGTCCTCCTCCGAACGCGCCGTTCGGGTTGTTGTTGATCACGAAGTTCGTGGCTGCGCCGAGCTGGTCGGTCGTGTTGCCGTGGTGGCCGCCGTTGAAGCTGGAGAACGAGAAGATGTTGTTTCCTCCGGTCGTTCCTCCGGTGCTTCCACCGGTGCTGCCGCCGTCGGTTCCGCCGCCCTCAGACGAAGACGACGAGGACGAGCCGCCCTCGCTGCTGGACGAGCTGCTTTCGGGAGCGTAGCAACCGCCGGCGATCTGAGAGACTTCTTCAGCCGTGAGTGCGCGGTTGTAGATGCGTACTTCGTCCATGCCGCCCTTGAAGTTCGGCTGGAAGGTGTAGCGGCCGAGAGTCATCGGGGTCGAGATGAACATGTTGCCGACGTTGATGGACGGCGTGGTGCCGACCAGGACGCCGTCGACGTAGGTCTCGATGACCAGGTTGTCGCCGGAACGCTTGTAGACGCCGGTCACGTTGTGCCAGCCGCCGTCCAGGACGGACGGAGCGGCGAACGAGTTGTCGTTGGCACCGTTGTTGCCGTATCCGAAGAAGTTCACGTTACCCGTGTTGTAGAAGTACAGACCCCAGCCCTTGTAGCCGGAGGAGTTGTCGAAGTGACCGAGTACCGAGCGGTTGGCATCTGCGGCCGAAGCCACCTTAGTCCAAGCGCTGACGGTGAAGTCCGTCGTACCGAACGCGAAGTCTGTCGCGGCACCTTCGCCGCCTGCCAAGACATCGTCATCGGTGCCGTCGAAGGCGAGACCCAGGATGCTGGCATCGGTCGGAGCGGCTTCGCCGCCGAAACCGAGACCGTTCTCCAGGGTGCCGTCGTGGGAGCCCACGGAGTCATCGGCGGTGATGCCAACGGTCTCTTCGAACTTCCAGAAGGCGTACAGACCGTCTTCGGTGCAGGTCAGGGAAGAGCCTTCGCTGCTGGAGCTGGAACTGGAGCTCTCTTCGCTGCTGGACGAGCCGCCCTCGCTGCTGGGCGAGCTGCTTTCCGGTGCGGAGCCGACGCTGCATTCACCGCCGAACAGATCGGAGACCTGGTCGCCGTCCAATGCTTCGGAGTACACGCGGACGTCATCGATGGAACCCTGGAACAACTGCTCGGAACCGAGCTGTCCGGTCGAACCGATGAACGTGTGGGCGGTCGTGGAGATGTTGGTCATGGTGCCGTTCACGATCGGAGTGATGGACTCCTCGACGCCGTCCACGAAGACATGGACGTTCGTTCCGTCCCAGGTGCCGACAACGTGGTGCCAGCCCGGAGTGAGGACGTTGGAATCAACACCCTGGTAGATGCTTCCCGCACCGCCGGTCTCGACGATGATGAAGCGGACTTTGTTCTCGGCGTTCACGCGGAGCAGGTAACCGCCGTCGCTCCAGGTGTTGCCGTAGATGGCGTGGTTCTGGTTGTTCAGGACGGGGTTGATCCAAGCCGACACCGTGAACGGGGTGGCCAGGCTGAAGTTGCCGATGTTGCCCGGCATCCCGACG
>DAORHV010000034.1:0-8209 GCA_035438175.1 Candidatus Peribacteria bacterium | reverse complement strand
AAGCCAAACACCTGCGCGACTGCGATACATCTGAATCCGCCTCGATCGCACACCGCCTTGCCGACCTCCACGACGCCTTCCGCGACCCGTCCATCCAAGCGCTCATCTGCATCCGCGGCGGCTGGAACGTCAACCAGCTGCTGGACGATATCGATTACGGCCTGATCAAGCGCAATCCCAAGATCCTCTGCGGCTATTCGGACATCACCGCCCTGGGCAACGCCATCTACGCCAAGACCGGGCTGGTGACGTATTCGGGTCCCAATTTCGCCGTCTTTGCCTGCGATGATCTGCCGGAATACACGAGCCGCGCGTTCGAAGCTGCCGTGATGCAAAGCAGCCCAATCGACGTCCGGCCATCCCGGCGTTGGACCGATGAAGTGTTTTCTCCGGGCAAGCCCCGGCATTTCCGCAACAATTCCGGCTGGTGGCCCGTGAACGGCGGCACCGCGAAAGGCACGATCCTCGGCGGCAACCTGTGCACGCTCAGCTTGCTACAGGGCACCCAGTACATGCCGAAGGCCAAGGACGTCATTCTGCTGGTCGAGGATGACCACGAAACGCACCCCAGGACGTTCGACCGCGACCTGACGTCACTCACGCAGCAGCCGTGGTTCGGAAGCGTCAGAGGCGTACTCTTCGGCCGTTTTCAGACGACGGCGGTCAACACGAGGTTCGGCCCGGTGACGAAGAAGCATCTGCTGGGCACCATTGCCAACAACCGGCATCTGCGCGGCCTGCCGGTCATCGCGAACGTCGATTTCGGCCACACGCAACCAATGCTGACGCTGCCCATCGGGGGAACGCTGCGCATGCACGCCGGGGCGCAGTCCCGCATCGAGATCCTCGAGCATTAAGCAAAAAACGGCCCGGCACTATGCCGCGCCGCCCGTTGCGTTTGCATGCTTATGCGTCGGCCTCCTTCACTTCCTTGCCCTCGCGCTTAGCCTTTTTGACGCGCTTGCGCTTGCCGCCGTCGAAGACTTCGGCGAATTCCTCGGCCGACATGGTTTCGATCTTCAGGAGCAACTCGCACAACTCGTCCATCTTCTTGCGGTTGTCCTGCACCATGCCCTTGGCACGCTTGTACTGCTCGGCGATGTTCGTTTTCACGAAGTGGTCGATCTTGCGGGCGACCTCCTCGGAATAATTACGAGCGGAGCCCAAGTCGGCGCCCAAGAACATGGAGCCCTGCTTTTCACCGTACGAAACAATGCCCAACTCTTCGTCCATGCCGTAGCGCATGGCCATGTTGCGGGCGATGGCGGAAGCTTTCTCGATGTCGTTGCTGGCACCCGTGGTGATCTCGCCGAAGATGATTTCCTCGGCAGCGCGGCCGCCCAGCAGTCCGCAGATCTGGTCCAGGAACTTGGTCTTGCTGGTCGTGTATTCGTCTTCCTTGGGCAGGAACCACGTCACGCCCAGCGCGAAGCCGCGCGAGACGATGGAGATTTTGTGCAATGGGTCGGATTCGGGGCACAGGTAGCCCACGACGGCGTGTCCGAGTTCGTGGTAGGCGGTGATTTTCTTCTCTTTTTCGGTGAGCTTGCGGGACTTCTTCTCGGAGCCGATGGTGACTTTTTCCACGGCTTCCACGATGTCCTCCTGGCTGATGAATTTCTTGTTCTGGCGTGCGGCGTAAATGGCGGCCTCGTTCATCACGTTCTCCAAGTCGGCACCGGCCATGCCCACCGTCTGGCGGGCGATGGTCTTGAGGTCGATGTCGCGGCCCATCTTCTTGTTGCGGGCGTGGACTTCCAGGATCTGCTCGCGGGCGACCAGATCGGGCTTGTCGATGAACACGCGGCGATCGAAGCGACCCGGACGCAGCAGCGCGCTGTCCAGCACGTCCGGACGGTTGGTGGCGGCCATGACGATGACGTTGGTTTCTTTGTCGAAGCCGTCCATTTCGGTGAGGATCTGGTTCAGGGTCTGTTCGCGTTCGTCGTGGCCTCCGCCGAAGCCGGCTCCGCCGCGCTGGCGACCGACGGCGTCGATTTCATCGATGAAGATGATGCACGGCGAGTTGCGCTTGGCCTTCATGAACAGGTCGCGGACGCGCGAGGCGCCCACACCCACGAACATCTCCACGAACTCGGAACCCGAGATGGAGAAGAACGGCACGCCGGCCTCGCCGGCGACGGCGCGGGCAAGCAGCGTTTTACCGGTTCCGGGAGCGCCAACGAGCAACGCTCCGCGCGGGATCTTGGCGCCGATGGTGGTGTATTTGCGGGGGTTCTTCAGGAAATCGACGATCTCCTGGAGGTCTTCCTTGGCCTCGTCGCAACCGGCCACGTCCTTGAACGTGGTCTTGGACTCCTTCATGTCGGCCACGCGGGCGCGGGACTTGCCGAACGACAGCGCGGTGCTCTGGCTGCGGGCGATGGAGCGGAACACCCACATGGCGCCGCCGATGATGAGCAGGAAGAAAATCAGATCGCCGATGTGCGCCTTGAAGAAGTTCTTCAGCTCGATGTTCTCGATTTCCACCTTGGTCGGGTTGGCCGGATCGTTCCAGTTCAGGCGGCTGATGGTGTCTGCGCTCTCCTTATAGGCCTGGATGTACGAACCCGAAGCCATCTTGGCGTACACGTTGTTGCCGCGGATCAGGATGCTCTCCAGATCGCGCGCGGCGTAGGCGTGCGTCACGTCGCTCAGCGACACTTCCTTGGCGGTCGAATACTTCTCATCTTCGCTGCGCTGCGGCGCGGTGATGTAGTACAGCGAACTGAGGATAAGGAAAGCGATCAGGACCACGGTGAACACCTGGTTCTGACGTCTGCGCGGCGGAAGCGAGCCAACGGGCATGCTGAGGGGAGTGGAGCGGTTAGGACCGGCGAATCATGAACGAAGGCGGTTCCTCTGCTGTGAAGACGGAGCTGGGCCTCTCCGCTTACCGGGCAGTCGACGACGACATGGCCGCGGCCGGAGCCGAAGATGCCGACGAAGCGGGCTGCTGGGGCGTCAGCTGTACCGGCACGACGTCGATGATGAGATCCTTATCGGGATCGTACAAAATGGCGCGGGTCGGAGTGATGATGAGGTGATCGCCGTTCTTGGCGCTCTTGTAGAACTCGTTGCGGGCCTTGAGCGTCTCGACGTCCACGATGGTGGCGACGGTCGGGTCGACGTCGCCGGGAATGGCGAAGTGGCGCTTGACCTTCTCGATGATGCGCTTGGCTGCTTCGACGTTCTGCTGGTTACCCACCTGCTGATTGTTCGTCAGCGACACTTTGCTGAGCTGCTGCTCCAGATCCATGCGCTGCTTGTAGTTCATGAAGGCAAGCACGCCCAGAGCGAGGATGATGATGACAACGAGCGCGGTGCGCATCTTGGCGTTGCCGGCTACGGCAGTCGTGTGTTGTTGATCCATTGGGATAATGAGGGGAACGGCGGAATTCTAATCGCAAACGCCTTTTTTTTCAACGAGCATTGTCCGGTAGGAAATGATGGTACGCTGTGAGCCGCATGAAACACGAGCGCCCGCGGAACACGGTCGACATCGGCATCGACGGCATGATCGTCGCGGCGCTGGTGACAGCCGCTTTTTTGCTGCAGGTGTGGCACCTGAAGACGGCGCTGCTGCCGGCCACCGACGAAGGCGTGTACGCGCTGATCGGCCGGATGATGATGCGCGGCTACGTCCCCCACTCCGATTTCCCGATGTGGCACATGCCGCTGCTGCCGCTGCTGACCGGCATCGGTTTGTGGCTTACCAACAGCCTCTTCGCCATGCGCGTGGTATTCCTGGCCGCGAATTGCCTGGCCGTGTTCCCGCTCTACGCCACCATAAAGAAGCTGACGCAAAACCCGCTGGCGGCGGTAACGGGCGTGGCGTTCTACCTGTCGTTCCACGAAATGATGGCGCACGATTTCCGGATGCTCGCCATCCGCCAGTTCGCCAACGTGTTCTTCATTCTCTTCGTATGGGCGGGCGTGTGTGCCTGGGAGAAGCCTTGGCGCGAATGGGTCCAGCTGATCTGCTGCGTGGCATCGGCCATGATCTTCCTGCCGGCGGCGGCGAATATCGCGGCGGCCGCGCTGGGACTGGTCTACATGGCGCCGGCCAAGCTTCGCAAGGACGTGGCGGTGCATTACGGAATCATGCTGTGTTGCGCGGCGGTCTGCGCGGCAATGTACCTGCTGGCGGTGGACGGCGCACTGCGCCAGGTGGTGTTCGAGCAGCTGCAGCGCATGCCGTTCCCCCGCTGGGCGCGCATCGCGCGCATCATGGCCAAACCCGACGCGCTGCTGATGGCGTTCGGCTCGGCGTCGCTGCTGATCGGCTCGGCGGTCTTCCCCAAACTGCGGCCGCTCGGCACCGCATCGCTGGCCGTGGTGCTGATGAGCGTGTTCCTGTCGACCAACTACTTCGACCATTACATTTCGCTCGGAGGTCCGTCGCTGGCGCTGGGCGTGGCGATGGGCGTCCTGCTGATTCAGGACTGCATCACGCTGTTGCCCGAAATCCTGCGTCAGTCCCTCACCGCCTGCGCGTGCACGCTGCTGGTGCTGTGGCAGTGGTCCGTGAACGTACCGATGCTCATTCGCGAATGGCAGACGCCCAATGACCGGATCTACCGTGAAATGATCGCCACGCTGGCCGAGCAGCCCGAGCCGGTCCTGCTGACCCAGGCCCTGTTCGCGGCCGAAGCGAACCGGCTGCCGGTGCTGGAATTCCATGAACATCTGTTCCGGCCGCCGGTGGCCAAAGGCATGACGCCGGATCAGATCGCCCAGGCCGAAACCGATGCCTGCACCATCGTGATCGACACCAGCATGAAGCGCGCGGTGAACGCCAATACCATTGCATCCTGGCAAGCACGCTACAACCAAGTCTTCACGAACCCGATGGCGACGATTCTGGTGACCGGCAACGCCGGCTGCGACGATCAGCGGGAACCGCCGCCGCGCAGGTAGAGGCTGATGACGCACCAGAACATCTGGAGGCCGTCGCGGACCACGTTCACTTTGGATTCGGGAACGGCGGTCCATTGGAGCGGCACTTCACTGATCTTGTAGCGGTGACGTAACGCCAGCGCGAGGACTTCGACGTCGAAGGCGAAGCGGTCGATGCGCTGCAGCGAAAAGAGTTTTTTGGCGACCGGTGCCTTGAACAGTTTGCAGCCGCAGGCGGTATCGTGGATTCCCGGCACCAGCAACGAACAGAGGCCGTGGTACAGACGTCCGATGATGCGGCGGTGCCATTGCATGGTGACCAGTCCGGCGCGACGTTCCAGGACGCGCGACCCGATGGCGATGTCGCTGCCTTCCTGTTCCAGCGCGGCGAACAATTTGCGGACTTCGGTGATGGGCGTGGCGCCGTCTGCGTCGTACATGAGGACATACTCGCCCGTCGCGGCGGCGACTCCGGCACGCATGGCCGCACCTTTGCCACGGTTCACCTCCAGCCGCACGGATTGCATGGGCAGGCGGCCGGCCCACTCGGCGCCGATGGCGGACGTGCGATCCTGGCTGCCGTCGTCGGCAACCACGATTTCCCACAGCGTGATGCCGGGCATGCGGGCGTTCCCCCAGGCATCGGCAATGGACCCGAGCGTTTTGCCCAAGCGGTCCTGTTCGTTGTACGCCGGTATGACAATGGAAAGGTTCATGCGGGGAACTCAGCTTAGACCTTCGTTGCCGGCGCTGAAAGAGGCGACCTCCTTCCGGGTGCTACTGTCCCACGCCTTCGCTGGACGAGGATTCGCTGGAAGCGACCGAGCTGGACGATGCCTCGGAAGACACTGTGCCGCCGGATTCGGATGACGCGCTGGATTCGCTGGAGCTCAGCGCTCCGCCGGTGCCGGTCTCCGGTTCGGCACTGGCCGACGACTGGCTGGAGGCGACGGAGCTGACCGACGAAGAGGCTTCGGACGACACCGAGCTGCTGGACGACAAGATCTCCTGCTCGATGACCTGCGTCTCATACGACGACGGGATCACCAGACTGGACGGTCCGGCCGCGGCGTCGTAGGTAAAGCTCAGCACCTCCTGGTTGGCGGCCACGATGTCGGGGTGGAAGAACCACTGCGAGCCCTGATGGTAGCCACGGCAGGCATCCAGCGAGTTCGGGTCGCGGATGCAGGCGTTCCAGACGTTATCAACCGTGGAGAACGGGCGTCCGGCGGCATCGACATGGAACGGAATCAGCGAGACGGCACCGGCCTGGCCGGTAGACGTGCCGGCATTGCGCACGCCGAGCGCGGTCCACGAGAAGCGGACGTCCTGCGTCACCGACTTGTCGGTGCGGATGACGAATCCGGTCTGCGTCTGCGAGTCGATCCACCACTCGGAACCGACACGTCCGTTGGGCGTGGCGTTGATGACCGGCGTGGAGACGAAGCCCGTGCCGAAGCTGACGGCGACGGCCTTGGTGTGGGCCGGGATGACGGCGAAGCCGGCCTGGTTGGAGGAGACGATGAGTTCGCCCTTCACTTCGACCTGGCCCAGGAAGGTGGCCAGTCCGGAGATGGTCACATTACCCAGCACTTCCAGCGCGCCGCTCTGCGTGATGCTGCCGATGCTCACGGTGGAGCCGGTCATGCGCATGGCGCCGATGGCGAAGTTGGAGCCGGGCAGGATGGGGCCGTCGAAGCGGATGGGGCCCTGGATGGCGGCGGCATGCAGCGTTCCGCCGATCATGACGTCCTGCTGGACGGTCACGGCACCGGCGACCAGCAGATCGGAACCGAGCATGAGCGCCGAGGTACCCGTGCGGGTAATGCCCAGGCGTTCGGCGATGGCGTTCTGGATGCTCAGCGATCCGCTGTGGCTCTGCAGCGCGGCGTAGATGTCGGTGGACAAGGTGCCGTTGGAACCGAGGTTCAGGCTGCCGTCTGCCAGGCGCTGGTTGAGGATGGCGTTGATCTCGGCGGCAAGGTTCAGGCTCTGGACCTGCGCCTGCACGGCGGCCTGGACCGCGCCGTTGATGTTGGCGCCGTTCATGGCGGTCTGCACCATGGCGCGCACGTCATCTTCGATGTGCATGTCGGCGATGCTCTGCGTGACTTCGTTCTCGATCTTCTCGACCAGGTCCGACTGGTTGCGGCGCGTGATGAGGACATCGATATCGCCTTCTCCGCTTGCCAGAGGGCTGAGCGCCACACCCACGGTGGACTCTCCGGCCTTGGCTTTGCGGACGAATCCGGGCTTGGCGGCGGCCGCAAGCGCATCTCCGACCGCGATGGCCTGACCGTCCTCGACGATGGCCTTGGCCGGCAGCTGACCGATGAGACCGACGATGGCGCTGTTTTTGTCGGACTTGCCGTCGGCGTCGCCGCCGCGGTACTTGTCACCCACGAAGGCGGGCTTGGTGGAGATGATGCCCATGACGTTGGTGTCGCCCGAGCGGTCGCACAGCTTCACGGTGTTGGAGTGCAGCGGGTCCAGACAGACCAGCTGGCCGGGCTTCAGGTTCGGCGTGGAGGACAGGAAGCGCTCGGCGTAGTCGGCGCCGCCGCCGCTGAAGCTGCCGTCGGAATACATGCCGCCGCCGGCGTCCATGCGGAGCACGCGGTTATGGTTCGCGGCACCGAATCCGGTCGCCACGTTGGAGAACACCTCCATCACGTTGGCTCCCGCCGACGAGTTCATCTGCGTTTCAATCTTCAGCAACGTGCGTCCGGTGCCGCCGCGCAGCAACATGGTGCCCGAGTTGGCGAGCACGCCGGTGCCGGCGCGGTACAGCATGGTGTCGTAGGTGCCGCGGTAACCGAACAACAGGTGCGGAACGATCTTGCTGGCGCCCGTGCCGTTGAAGCGCCAGGAATCGAGCGCGAGCACGGTGCCGGTGAAGCCGCGGTTCTGGATGACGGCGCCCGTCATGCCGCTGATGGTGGCCCCGGAGCCCACGGTAATGCTCAGCATGCCGTCGGACTTGATGCCGCCGATGCCCACGTTCAGCGATCCGATGACGTTCAGGCTCTGGGCGATGGTCGCGCTGCGGCCGACGTACAGGACCTCCACGCCCATGGATCCGATGCTGGCCGACGGGGCGTCGATACCGTTGATGTCGTAGATCATCATGTCGGCGCCGACGGTGTCCGCAAAGCCTGCGTACGCGTACTTGCCGGCAACCACAACCTTGCGGACGGTATTGACCGGATCGGCTCCGCCGATGACCGCGGGTGAAGCCGGGTTGCTGATGTTCACGACGCGGAAGTCATTGCCCGACACGCTGGTAAGTCCCAGGTAGGCATAGCGTCCG
>DAORHV010000033.1:0-8236 GCA_035438175.1 Candidatus Peribacteria bacterium | reverse complement strand
GGCGCCGCTCGCGAGCGAAGCCCTCGCGTCTGCCCTCGCGTGGATTCCTTCCGACGACGCGGTTCGCACGAAGATCCGCGCCGTCGTCGAGGCGCGCGACGAGAGCGAACTCGCGCGTTGGAAAGCGGCGTTTGCCCGCGCGGAGGGTCGTCGCGACGAAGCGAAGGCGGCCCTTCTCGCAGCCGTTCGCTCGGGAGAATCCTCCGCCGCGCGACCCCTTCTCGACGGCGCGCTCGAGGATCACGACTTCGGCGCGCTCGGGGTCTATTCCGGCCAGCAGAAGGCCGATCATGTGGAGACGTTCATTAAGGCCATGCGCGCCAGCATCGACCGCTGCAATCCGAGCACCAAGCTCGGCATCAGCACGTTCGCCATTCTGGGCTGGGATTACGCCCGCAACGTCGAGACGCTCGGCCAGGACGTGGTGCGCTTCGCCCCGCTGGTGGATGTCATTTCGCCCATGGCCTACCCGGCGACGTTCACGTCACCCGAGTACTACATCCCCGGCAAGAACCCGCGCAGCCGCATGTACTGGCTGGTGTACCGCACGCTGACCGGCTACCAGAAACTGCTCGGCCCCGAGGATTCGCACAAGCTTCGTCCGTGGATCCAAGGTTACGGCGTGGTGAAGAAGGATATGCGCGACCAGATCGACGCCGTGTACGACGCCGGATTGTGCGGCTACCAGGTCTGGAACGCCGGCAACAACTACAAACCGGTGTATGTCGCGCTGAAAGACGAGCACTCGCGCCCCGAGGCCTGCGGCGGTACCGGACGGCTGGATGCCGTACCGCCCGGACCGGTCGAAATCCCCGGCATGAACTGGTAAGCCGGCGACGATTTGCAGTACCATCGTCCGGTGAAGCAATACCTCGATCTTCTCCGGCATGTTTTGGAGACCGGCCAGCAGAAAGGCGACCGCACCGGCACCGGCACGCGCAGCGTGTTCGGCTACCAGATGCGCTTCGACCTGCGCGAGAGTTTTCCGCTGCTGACCACCAAGAAGCTGCACACCAAGTCCATCATTTACGAACTGCTGTGGTTCCTGAGCGGCGACACCAACGTGAAGTACCTGCAGGACAACGGCGTCACCATTTGGAACGAGTGGGCCACCGCCGAGCAGTGCGCCAAGTTCGGTCGGAAAGAAGGGGATTTGGGTCCGGTATACGGTCATCAGTGGCGTAATTTCGGCGCTACGCGCAAAGCCGATGGCACGTACGAAAAGGACGGCGTGGATCAGATTGCGAATCTGGTCGAGGGCATCAAAAAGAACCCCAACGGCCGCCGGCACATCGTGTCGGGTTGGAATCCGGCCGAGGCCGACCTGGTCGCGCTGCCGCCGTGCCACACGCTCTTCCAGTTCTACGTCGTCAACGGCGAACTGAGCTGCCAGCTGTACCAGCGCAGCGCGGACATCTTCCTGGGCGTACCGTTCAACATCGCGTCGTACGCCATGCTCACGCACATGATCGCGCAGGCGTGCGGACTGAAGCCGGGTGACTTCGTGCACACGCTCGGTGACGCGCACTTGTACAGCAACCATTTGGAGCAGGCCAAATTGCAACTGTCCCGCGAACCCAAGGCGCCGCCCACCTTCACGCTTGCACCGCGTCCGAGCATTTTTGAACACCAATTCGAGGATTTTGTTTTCACCGGGTATGACCCGCATCCGGGCATCAAGGCTCCCATCGCCGTCTAGGTATGAAAAAAGCAATCAAGTTCGTGTCGACGGTGCCGTTGCTCAGGGAGTTGACCGGCCTGGGGTGCATCCTCCTTGGCATTGCGGGGATTATCCTGCCGATTTTGCCCGGTTGGATCTTTATTTTTTACGGCATCGAATTGTTGGGTTTGGGCTTTCTGTTGCCGACGTTCGTCAAAAAATTCATGCGCAAAATGGAACGCAGCGTCGGGTTCCGCGGGAAATCGTAGTGTCGTCCCGTTTCAGCTGCGCCAATGGTAAGCTGGCCGCATGATTGTTTCACTGATTGTGGCCGCATCGGAGAACGACGTCATCGGCAAAGACAACAAGTTGCCGTGGAGCCTGCCCAAAGACCTGGCGTATTTCCGGAGCATCACCCAGGGCCACCCGGTGATCATGGGCCGCAAGACGTACGAATCCATCGGCCGGCCGCTGCCCAACCGTGTGAACATCGTGCTGACGAGCAAGCACTTGGAAATCAAAGGCTGCAAAATGGCGTCGTCGTTGCCGCAGGCGCTGACCATCGCGCTCGAAACCAACCCGAAGGAAGTGTTCGTCATCGGCGGCAAGGAAGTGTTCGGCAAAGCGCTGGAGCAATCGCACGTCGACCGCATTTACCTCACGCGCGTGCACACGCAGATCGACGGCGACGTCTCGCTGCCGCCTATCGACTGGAGCAAATGGCACGCCATCTCCTTCGAGCGGCATGAAGCCGATGCAACGCACGCCTATCCGTTCACGTTCTACGTCTACGAGCGGGCCTAAGAGCATATTCCGTAAAATCAAAAAATATGTTATAATAATTAATAATGGTCTACGACCGCAAAACACCATTACCGGAGCTTTTCACGGCTGTTACAGCGGAAATGGATTTGAAAAAGATTGCGTTGCAGAACAGTCCGTACCAGGGAAATTCAGACTACACGCTGGCGGAGTCCGAGGCCGTCAAAATGGCTCTTGAAGTCTACAAGACTGACATGCAAACCTTGTTCGTCGTGGGCCGCAGCACCGTCGGCACGGGTTATGTGCTGAAAGGGTTGCTGGAAACTGCGTTTCCGCAGCGCAAAATCGGCGTACGCATTATCAATCCGAAAGTGACGTTTGCGGAGCCCGTGTACTCGATGAACGCGCGTCCCGATCAGAAAAGGCAGTCGGGGATCGATGCGCTGGATTTCGCATTCCGCGTGACCGGCGAAGCCGATCCGACGGAGGAGGACAAAAAGAGGGTCAGGGAAATGTGGCAGGCGGAGTCTGCCAAGAAGAGCATCGACGCAACGCGGCACCGCATTGCAAAAAGCCTCGCTGATTGTGCCCACACCTGGGTTCCCGATCTGCGTGATCCGATGGGCGGCCGCCCGCTTTTCGATACCGGCGTACCGCTTGATGAAGGGCGCCTCGCCAGGATCATCGACAACTACGGCAGGTCGCGGATCGGCAGATACGGCATTCTCGACCACGAAGTCGTGAACGGAAGGGCGATGTCCAAGAGCAAGCAGCTGCTGCAAATCTACCTTGCCACAAACCCCCGCGCCGAGAGGGTGTGGGCCAGCGGTACGACGAGGTATAACCCGAATGGCATGTTTTTCCATTTTGATCCGCTCATCTATGCCAAGGACAAATACGTGCCGACGCTCGTGCATAAAAACGAGGCTATCCCCGGTATCCGCGAACGGGTGGAAGTCGGCCGGGAGATCGGCAGAAAGCTCCGTGCGCGCATCGAAGCGATGGATTTGCCGGACTGGGACCGCACCGATGCCGAGATCGATGCTTTGGATGAACCTACGAAAAAGAACTGAGCGTTTTAGCGGCGGCTGCGGTGCGCGCGCCTTTGCTGTTTGGTATTGTGCGTCCCCGTGCTGCGTTCACGGTTGTGCTTGCTGTTGCTGAGTGCGCTTTCTGCCGATGCCATCGCCAGCTGCATAATAGCCTGGATATTGTCGTCCTTTACGCTTTTGTTCGTGCGTTCATGGCCGCATTCCGTGCAGCGGTGCAGGATGATGTACACACCGTGACGGGTTTCCACGCCGATAGGCTCCATGAGTCCTTTGCATTCGCTCAAACGGTCGCCCGGTTCGTCGGCGTCCATGTGTGCCGAGTGCAGGCAGTGGTTGCAGTGGTTGCGCGTGCCGGTCGGCAGCGGGACCACGGCTTCGTCGCATTTGCCGCAATTGAACTGTTCAAAGCGCCGTTGCATAGCGCACTATTATAAAATATATATTTATTTTGTCAAATACAGGCTAAACACTGTATTCAGGCAGGTTGTTGCTGACTTGAGCAGTGGATCGATCCGTAACCCCAGATGAACTCGCGGCAGTCGATGCCGACCACGTTGCGGTCAGGGAAGCAGCCTTTCAAAATCTTCAGTGCGACGGCGTCCGAGGGTTGAGAATACACGGGAACCAGCACGCTCTTGGCGCCGATATAAAAGTTTGCGTAGCTAGCGGCCATGCGGCGTCCATCCACGATGAACGGCTTGGGCATGGGCATTTCGATGACGGTCAGCGGCGTACCCTTTTCATCCTTCATCCCGCGCAGGCGGGCGCTGTTTTCCTGCAAGGTCGCATAATTCTCGTCCTTGGGATCGGTTTCGACCACGGTCACCACCGTCGACTGCCCCACGAACCGCGTGAGGTCATCGATGTGGCCGCTGGTGTCGTCACCCTCGATGCCGGCCGATAGCCACAGCACGTTTGTTACTCCCAGATAGTCGTGCAGACGCTTTTCAATCTGCTCTTTGGTCATGTCGGGGTTGCGCGTATCGCTCAGCAAGCAGGATTCGGTGGTCAGCAACGTACCCGTGCCGTTCACATCAATCGATCCGCCTTCCAGCACCATCTTGCCGTCGAATTTTTTCATTCCTTTCAGCGGCAGCGCATCCGGTACCGCGTCGCCCGGCAGCAGATCGGCGTATTCCTCCGGCATTCCGAGTGCATTGTAGGTCCATTTGGTCCACGCGACTTCATGCTTGCCGCCCTTGTCCGATACGACGAAGATCGGGCCGTAATCACGGATCCAGACGTCGCCTGACTCGACTTGGTGATACCGCAGCTGGTCATCGCGGAGTCCGAGCGGGTCGAGTAGTTTGCGCGCGCGCTGTTCCACCCCTTCGTGTGCAACCAGAAGATCAATGCGCTCATGCTTGGCGAGCACTTTGATGTACTCGGCCATTGCGGCCTCCGCGCCTTCCAGGTGCGAGCCCCAGGTTTTCAGGTTGTACGGCCATGCGAGCCAGGTGGCTTCGCGCGGCTCCCATTCGGCGGGCATCCGGAAACCTAGCTCAGCGGGTGTCTTCTGTTTCGGCGTCATGCTTTGGGTTTGGTAATGTCGCCGTATAAATCCGGACGGCGCTCGAGCAGGAAGCGCCAGGCATCCTGCATTTTCTTGGGATACGAGAGGTCGATCTTCGCCATGACGATCTGCTCGGAGTCATCGCCTTTGGCCAGGATCGTGGCATTCGGATCGGCGATGAACGATCCGCCGTAGAAGTGCGTGGCGCCTTCGTCACCGACACGGTTGGCGGCGGCTACGTAGATACAGTTGGCGGCGGCATGCCCCACCTGTGCCGAGCGCCACATCTGCTCCCAATTTTCCTTGATGGCGGGATCGACGGGTTCAACGTCGGCGTTGTTGCCGATGGCGGTCGGATACACGATCAATTCCGCACCGTTCAGCGCGGCGATACGCGCAAATTCGGGGAACCACTGGTCGTAGCAGATGCCAACCGCAATTCTGCCGAACGGAGTTTCATGCACGCCGATGGGGTTGTTGCCGCTGCCGAAGTAATCCTGCTCGTAGAAGCCCGGATCGTGCGGGATGTGTCCTTTGCGGTGCGTACCGATCATTTTGCCGTCGGGGCCGAAGACGCAGGCGGTGTTGTAGCGCTTGCCGTCGGCGGTTTCGTAAAGCGAGCCAGCCACGAGCACGATCTTGCATTTCTTGGCCAGCGTTCCCAATGCTTCGGTCGCAGGGCCGGGGATTGTTTCCGCGCGGGCGAACTCCTTTTCGTTCTTGGGGACGATGCAGAAGTAGGGGCCGCGGAACAATTCGGGAAGCACGACGATATTGGCGCCTTTCTTGGCTGCCTCTTCAGTCATTTTCGTTGCCTTCTTCAGATTTTCATCGGCCGAATCGACCATGGACATCTGGATGAGCGCGAGCGTGGCAATGCGGTTCTTCATGTCGGAATTGTGGGGTCATTTTACGCAAGATGCAATCGTGATTCTTTTCCTTGCTGAAGAATACCGACACTTTCCTTCTGGATTCCTGGTGCGAAGAGTGTACGCTTTTGGTCGTTGTTTTTTTCTCCCCTTTTATGAAGAAGTTCAACAATCTCTCGCCCGCCCTCAAGAAGTTCATCGTTCCCGAGGCCAACGTGAAGCCGCGCACCGGAACCATCTCGCAGTTCACTAAGAAGAGCCGTACGCCCGTCTCCGATTACGCCGCACACACGCTCATGCACTGCAACGGCGGATCCACCATGCAGGCCGCCCTGTGGCTGAAGGACCACTTGGACAACGGTGGCAAGCTCGTCGTGACCATTGCCGGAGCGCTCAGCTCGTTCCAGGTCGGCGTCATGCTGGCCGAACTCATCCGCCAAGGCAAAGTGCACCTGGTCTCGGCCACCGCCGCCAACCACGAAGAGTCGTACTACCGCTACGTCGCCCACTCGCACTACGCCTACATCCCGCGTTACACCGAGCTCACCCCCGAGCAGGAGGCCGAACTGCGCGATGCCGGCCTGCGCCGCATCACCGACACGTTCCTGCCCGAAGACGAAAGCGTGCGCATCATGGAACCGCACCTGCTAAAGATGTGGAAGGACGCCCAGAAGAAAGGGGAGCGCTACTTCCCGCACGAGTACTTCCGCCGCCTGTTCAAGCAGGGGCTCATCAAGCCCGACCCGAAGGCCAACGAGAACGACTGCTGGACGTACGCCGCGTTCAAGAAGAACGTCCCCATCGTCATCCCTGGCTTCGAAGACTCCACCATGGGCAACATCTTCGCCAGCTACACCTACGGCGGAAAGTGGCGCGAGAAGAAGGATCCGCTGCTCGATCCGACCATCATGAAGGGCGGCCTCGAGTACTTCACCTGGCTCTACGACTGGTACATGGAGAACTCCAAGAACAGCCCGGTCGCCTTCCTGCAGCTGGGCGGAGGCATCGCGGCCGACTTCCCGATCTGCGTGGTGCCGTCCATCAAGCACGATCTGCAGCACCACAAGGTGCGCGACTGGGCCGGCTTCGTGGAAATCGGCTCGTCGCCCATGTCGTACGGCTCGTACTCGGGTGCCGGCGGCAAGGAGAAGATCACCTGGGACAAGCTCTCCACCAAGAGCTACTACCAGATCATCCAGAGCGACGTCACCGTCGCCTTCCCGTGGATTGCCGCAGTGCTGCTGGGTCTGTAAAAGGTTTTTCAAGAATCCCGCCGATGTCCGTCATGGACGCCGAGCGGGATTTTTTTGTTCCTCGCGAGCAGAGATTTTGGTTTCGGATTACATAGAACTCTTTACATGCACGCGCGCATGCTTATACTTCTACTCTCTTCTTTCCCCTAAGAGATGGCTAAACGCCCTACGGGCTACCACAAGTTCAAGCAAGTACGACCGCACAAAGTCAGCTCACGCTACATGCGTCCCCGCTGGGAACGCTTCGTCAGTCAGGACACCAACGGCATGATGCTCATTGAAGGAGTGCCCATCGACAAGATCGTCGACCGTTACGGCACCGCTTTGTACGTGCTGGTCGAAAGCGAAGTCCGTTCGCGCCTGAGGCGTTTCAAGAAAGTCTTCGGCAACAACATCGCGCTGCAGTACGCCGTGAAGTGCAACAGCAACCTCGAAATCCTGCGCATGGTGCGCGAGGAAGGTTTCGAGCTGGACTGCTCCTCGGTGGGCGAGCTCATCCTGGGCCTGCTGGCCGACTTCAAGCCCAAGCAGCTGACGTTCACGAACCTGTTCAAAACCGAGCAGGACATCCACTTCGCCATCAAGATCGGGGTGCAGTCCATCACCGCCGACTCGCTGGAGGAAATCGAGCACATCGCCCAGACGGCCAAGAAGCTGCGCAAGCACATCGACACCGTCATCCGCGTGAACCCTATGATCCAGCTGGGTTCGTACTCCACCAAAGGCAACAAGTACGGCATTCCCATCGGCTACGTCGACCGCGCCGTGGACCTGGCCCGCAAGAGCCCGTACGTGGACTTCAAGGGCTTCCACTTCATGGGCGGCTACGTGTACAACCCGCGCGTCTACAAGATGGCCGCGCGCTCGTTCGCCAAGCTCATCCGCCGCTGCCTGGACAAAGGCATCCGCGTGCAGAGCCTGTCGCTGGGCGGAGGCTTCCCGGCCGCCATCGGCGACGAGGAGGCGTTCCCGATCGAGCGCATGAAGGACTTCCCCAAGTACTTCGAGCACCTGATGCACCGCTACAACATCCCGCCGCTGCAGCTCATCTTCGAGCCGGGCAAGAGCATCGTCATGAACGCCGGCATCGGTCTGTTGAAAGGCATTTCTAAGATGCGCCTGGGCCT
>DAORHV010000032.1:0-8451 GCA_035438175.1 Candidatus Peribacteria bacterium | reverse complement strand
TCCGGTCATGGTTGCGGCGCCCGCGCCGCAGTTCTCGGCGTGGCGGATGACGATTGCCCCGGCGGCCTTGGCCACCGCTGCGGTGTCGTCCGACGAACCGTCGTCGACCACGATGCAGCGGTCCACGAACGCCTGGCAGCCACGCACGACCGCTTCCACGCGGGTGGCTTCGTTATAAGCCGGAATCACCGTACAGACGCGCATTACGGCAGGATGATGTAAGCGATGCCGTTTCCAGGATCGTTGACCGCGATCTGCAATCCGATGGACGCGTCGTTGGCGAACGAGAGGAACGCGTTCACCTTCTGGTGCAACGAACCGTTCGGATCTTTCTCGATCGTCTGCGTGTTCGTATCGAAGATGAGGCTGTTGAAGCCGAGCGCCTGCAGACGCTTGAGCGTGAGCGCGTGGTTCTGCTCCTGGTTGATGCAGTTGAAGAACTGCAGCTGGTGGTCGGCCAGCGGCAGGATCTCGCGGTTCTTCGGGATGAAGTACGAGATGAACGTGCCGATGCGGTACGTGTACGGCCGGCCGGCGATGCCTTCGTGACGGCTGAGCACGCTGTCGCGGATGTCGTCGTAATCGGGGATCGTCACTTCGCGCAGCGCTTCGGCGGTGACTTTGCCGAGCGGGTACTCAAACAGGTTCTTCTGCGTGTCGAACTGCCAGAAGCGGTTCACCAGACAGATGAGGATGCTCATGACGATGAGTCCGCTGAACGTGCCGCGGCTCCACGGGTCCGGCGCATACGCGGCGAACGCTTCGAGGATGACCGCGAAGCCCAGGAACATGCCGATGCCGTACCAGGAAATGCCGTTTGCCACGAGTGACCACTGGAGGAAGAACACCATGGTTCCGGCGAACAGGAACCGCAGCCACCTGGCCTGCGGCATCCAGAAGAACGGCAGGAAGAGCAGCAGCGGCACCAGCAGCAACAGCGGGATGAGCGTGACGTAGTAACCGAACGAGTCGACGTTCATGACCTGGCGCCAGGCCAGCGTCACGTAGTGACTGAGTCCGGTGTCGAAGCCCCAGTAACGGTCGAGCTCTTCGGTACGGGCCGAGGTCTTGCAGGCGGCGTTGTTCACGTCCACCTTCAGCTCGGGCGGCAGGTAGCGCACCGGCGTGACGGGACTCATTTCAGGGAGCTCGTCTTTCTGGACATAGAAGACCTGCGGAGCAGTGAGGTCTTGGGCCTTGAGCAAGTTTCCGACCGAGAACGGCACTCCGGTGGCGGTGGACAGGTTGTAGGCCATCCACGGGGCGCAGGCCACCAGCAGACCGGCGATGAAAATGCCGAACGCCTGGGCGGTGGGCTTGATGCTCGGGCGGTTCATGTACGTGGCGTAGCCGAGACACGCCAGTCCGGCGATGATGAGCACGCCGAAGATGAGCACCGGCTGGAGCACGGCCGGGTTGAGCGCGGCGCGGGCGACGATGTCGGAGACGTTGAGGGGTCCTTCCTTCAGCAGCACCGCGAAGCTCAGCAGCGCGGACCCGAGGAACGCGAGCCAGCCCATCATGGCGCCGATGAGCACCGTGACGAGCAGGATAATGGTGAGGATGGCGGTCGGCTTCATGGCGAAGCTGAGCGCGGCGAGCAAGCCGGCCACGAACAGCAGGCGGCGGTCGCGCGGTTTGGCATGGCCGTGCTCATGCTCCTCGTGCAGGCCGGGCGTGCCGAACTGGTACGCGAACATGGCGATCATGGCCAGGACTCCGGTGAAGAACACCGCGTTGTCGACCTTCATGTCGGCGAACGAGAAGTGTCCGGTCATCGGCAGCATGTAATAGAGGGCGGCGGCCACAGCTCCGCGGCGCGGGCCCATGAGCATGCGGGCGAACGCGTACACGGATAGCAGCGCGAAGGCTCCGGCCAGCCAGTTGATCTGCATGGCGAACGTGGAACCCACGATGCTCTCCAGGCCGAACAACAGGTAACCGACGGCCGACATGTACTCCCACTGAAACTGCGACATCGACGGGATGATGGAGCCGTAGCTGGCCAGCAGGCGCGGACGGTTCAGGTAGCTGCCCAGGTCATCCCAGCCGATCGGGAACGGGCGGACCACGTTTAAGAAGTTGAGCGCCAGATACGTAATGAGCAACCACGCCAACGGCACGAACCAGTCCTTGAACTGGAGTTCGACTTCGGTGGACGGCTGCCACGAGGCCTTCAGCCAGTACCAGCTCTGCGGGAAGAAGGCGAACGGCGTGAGGAAGAAGAGCAGCTGCGTGACGGTCCAGCCGTTCACGACCGCGAAGTTCAATCCGCCGAGAACGGCGACGAACCACAGCATGGCGATCCAGGCGAGCGTACCCACGCCCAGGCTGAGCATGAGTTCGACCAGGCGCGACTGGTTGCGCAGGCGGAGGGCGTGCACGAGCAAGAAGCGGCCGACGACCAGCAGGTTGAGCGTGAGGATGAGCAGCAGCAGGAACTGGGCGCCGACGCGCTGGAACATGCTCTGCTGCATGCACAGGAAGCGCAGGTCGTAGATACGTGTGCCGCCCTGCAGCTGGCCGAGCTCGGACAGACAGCCGCGCGCCAGGAGCGATTCGTAGTTGGCTTTCAATTCGGTGAGCGCCTGCGGGCTCGCGCCGCCGTAGATGGTGGCGGTCGGTTCGTAGAAGCGGGTGAACGGCGGAAGGATGACATTGCCGGCCTGGTCCATGACCCTGGAGTTCTGCGGCGTGTTCACGTTGTAGAGCGTGCCCATGGAGAGCGTGGTGCCCATGAGCCAGGCGGATAGCGCGAAGAAGATAACGAGCATCGCCGGACGCAGCTTGAAGCGCATGGAGAAGCGTCCGCTGGTGAAGCCGGCGAACACAATGAGCGCGATGTAGACGAGCAGCGAGACGATGACGTACGGCAGGAACGGACTGCCGGTCTTCAGCACTCCCGCGATGAACGGGAAGAAGTACGCCGTTCCGCGGCACATGAGCGTGCCGGGCGTGAGCGTCGTTCCGCACGAACTGTCGAGTGCCTGCAGCTGCTGCGGCGTGGAATACACCAATTGGTGGATGGGAACGCCGATGTACGCGAGCAGCGTGTACCCGCCCCAGAACACCGCGAGGGTGAAGAGCGTGACGCTCAGAATAAGAATGGTGCGCTGAGAGAGGTGCATAAGTGCGCGTACGATACCGCAAAAGCCCCTTTCGGGCGAAGACAAAGCGACGGGATTCGCCTGGAAGGCGAAGGTGATAGAATCGGTGCTCCATGGCCTACGACCCCGTCGCCGTCCGCCGGCAGTTCCCCATCTTCGATGTTCCGGTCGAGGGCCGCCGTTTGATCTACCTGGATACGGCCGCCACCAGCCAGAAACCGAAAGCCGTACTGGAGGCGATGCAGCATTTCTACACGCACGACAACGCCAACATCAACCGCGGCGTGCATCCGCTGGCCGAGCGGGCCACGACGGCGTACGACAACGCCCGGAAGCGCGTGGCGCAGTTCATCGGCGCGCGGCACGCCCACGAAATTCTCTTCACACGCAACGCGACCGAGGCCGTGAACCTGGTGGCGCGTTCGTGGGGCGCGTCGCACATCCGCAGAGGGCACGGCATCGCGGTGTCGATTTGGGAGCATCACAGCAACGTCGTTCCGTGGCTGCAATTGAAGGACGAGAAAGAAGCCTCGCTGCAGTGGATCGACATGGACAACGCCTGCGAGCTGCGGCTGGACCAGTTGCAAACGGCGCTCGCGAAACACAACGTCAAACTGGTCGCGGTCACCGGACTCAGCAACGTGCTCGGTACGCTCGCACCGCTCGGCGAGATCATCGACATGGCCCATGCGCACGGCGCCAAGGTGCTGGTGGACGCCGCGCAGCTCATCGTCCATAAACCGATCGACGTGCAAACGTTGGATGCTGATTTTTTGGTATTCTCCGGCCACAAACTCTACGGTCCGACGGGCATAGGAGTGCTGTACGGCAAGATGGAACTCCTGAAGGACATGCCGCCGTTCCTGGGTGGCGGCGACATGATCCAGTCGGTGGAACAGCAACGGTTCACCATCGCCGAATTGCCGCGCAAGTTCGAGGCCGGAACGCCGCCCATCGCCGAGGCGATCGGACTGCAAACGGCCATGGACTGGCTGGACCACACCGGCCGCGAGGACATCGAGCGGCACGAACGGAAACTCATCGCGCGCGCGATGAATGGAATGCGGATGATCAAAGGCCTGACGATCCTGGGCTCGGGAGATTCGGATGCCACGCACGGATGCATCAGCTTCACGCTCGACCGGGTGCACCCGCACGACCTCACGGAGATTCTGGGACGCAAAGGCATCTGTCTGCGCGCCGGCCACCATTGCACTCAACCGCTCCACAAGAGGCTCGGCATCGCGGCTTCCACCCGGTTGTCGGTGGGCGCGTACACCACGGAGGAAGACATCGACGCGTGCATCGCGGCGATCGAACAAGCCAAGCTGACGATGAAGGCGTAACCTGTGCGCGATGGACCTCTACGCCGAAAACATCTTGGATCACTACCGCCACCCGCGCGGACAGGAGCCGTTGACGAATCCGTCGGCCGAGCGCCGCGAGGAAAATTTGAGCTGCGGCGACGAACTCACCGTGCGCATCGCTTTGAAGGACGGCGTGATTTCCGGCGTGAACTGGGAGGGTACCGGCTGCGCCATCAGCCAGGCGGCCATGTCGATCCTGAGTGAGGAGTTGCCCGGGATGAAAGCCGAAGATCTGACGAATATGAAGACCGAACGCATCTACGAAATGCTGGGTGTTCCGGTGGGCCCGCGCCGGTTCAAATGCGCGCTGCTGTGCCTGCACACGCTGAAGAACGCGCTTCGCGTGCATGACGGAAAAGAACCGCAGGGCTGGCTGGAAACGGTGGCGCTCGACAATGACTAGTTCGCTTAGTACACTCTGCAAGCTCTTTTGACGATATTCGAAGTGTGTGCCGCCCTAGCTCAGTGCCTAGTCCCGCGCAGCGGGACGTCTACAAAAGAGATTGCTCGAAGTCCGTTGTTCTCTTAGCGTCAGAAATCCAAGCCGCCCTAGCTCAGTGGTAGAGCACGTCCATGGTAAGGACGGGGTCACGGGTTCAATCCCCGTGGGCGGCTCCACCTTTTTGATAATCGTAAAAAACGGCGAAGACAGGCTCCTGTCTTTTCGTGTACGGACGAAAAACTTGCCAATGAGGCGATGCACCCTAGAATCGCACGCCCATGAACCGCAACGTTCCAGACCCGGCAGGCCAGGTGGAAGAATATTCCGCCGCCGATCTGCAGCGCTGGCGCGAAGGCGGAGAGCGGTATCGCAAATTCGTCGCCGGTCTCAGCGCCCGCGACAAACATCTTCTGAACCAGGAAAAAGACACTGAAGCGCTGGGGCCGTGCCAGGCGGTTTTCCTGGGAGAACGAGCAGTGGAATTGCGGAGCTATCGCGCGGGTTTACGCGTGCAATTCGAACGGAACGACATCCGGACCACCGCACGGTATATCTACGATCCGGAGGCGGTACGTGCCGTCGCGGCGGGTCACCCGGAGGATTTCGCCGGACTCGTCACGGAGGATCCCGACGGGCTGATATCCGATCTGTCGGCACGTGAAATCCATCTGGAAACACATGCGGCGGCCCGCGGCCTGCTGCTCGGGTTCCCGGCTGAAGCCGTCCGTTTTTACCGGCAAACCAACACCGTGAGGCATCAGGAGGTTGAAATGCTGCTGACCAAATATATCGGCGGCCATCCGGAGTTGTGGGGCAGGTTGTTCGGTGGCCGGCGACCGGAGTACGCGGACATCACCGCCGGAATGGCGGGGTATGTGGAGGAATTCGGTCCGCTCATCGGTCTGGAGGGCGCTGAAATCGCACAACTGAAAGAACAGTGTCTGCTGGAGCGGGAAACCGTGTACTTCAACGTGCAGGGCATCCACTGGAGCGACCGGACGCCTGCCGTTGCCAGCCATGCGAAAGCCGCGCGTTTGCGCCGCGCATTCGCGGAAGCGGGATTGGCGGTCTGACGGCAGGCAAACTTGACATGCGCAAATCGCAGACGTACATTTGCGCCTCTTTTTTCCAAATCCCCAGAAAATGAAAAACTTCCTCGCCATGACCGACATCGATGATGCAGGTCTCGAGCGCGTCCTAAAAAAGTCCCAGACGAACAAGCAGCGCATGCAGGCACGCCAGCAACCCGAAATGGTCTTTCCGCAAGGAGGAGGGGCAACGTTCGGCACCATCAAAGCAAGCTTCCGTACGTACGGATCGCAAATGAACGCAGCAGTGTGGTCCGGCGGCCGGTTCGATTACTACGGCCCCGACAACCTGGCTGGAAAAAAGTATTACGGTTTCCGCGAGCCGCCGCGGCACCTAGCCGCGATTTTGGACGAGTGGGGTTCCACCGACGTGTTGTCCGTGCGCTGCCACGAGGACGCTGCGCTTCACGAAATGGCCGAACGTCTGCAGGAATCCCGCATCGCCCTCATCAACGCATTGAGCGTGAACGAACACCCGCTACAAGCGCTCGCAGACTTGGCCGTGCTGCGCGAGTTCTATGGCCAGGAGGATTTCGAGAAGATGGTCATCGCGTTCATCGGTCCGTGGAACAACGTTTCCCGTTCGCTGGCACTGGCCTGCGCGAAGCTGCGCATCGACTACCGCCAATCGCTGCCGAAGCACGTCTTCGGCGATGGCGACGCGACATGGGAAAAAGCCCAGCAGATCGCGGCCGCCCACGGCAGCAAAATGGAGTTCATTCCGGACGCCTTCGATGCCGCCACGGACGCCAACGTCGTGTCCGCCGACGTCTTCGCATCCATGGGGCCCGAGAAGGACAAGGCATCGGAATTAGCTGCCATTTTCCAGCATCACCGCATCACGCCCGACGTCATGTCGCGCACCCGGCACGTTTCGGATGATACCCGCCGCGGCGTGTTCATCCACTGCATGCCCATCGAGGATGAGGCCGACCTGGCCGTGTACGACGGCCCGGACTCGCTGATCATCCCCCAGGCCGGATTCCGTGCGTTCACGTTGCCGGCCCTGTGGGAAGAAATGGGCATCTTGAAGCCGCGCCAGCAGCAATAAGCATCCCCGCAAAGAGGGCGTGCATGACAAGTATATTTGACGTATACTGTTCCGCCTTTCGGGCATGCAGACGCTGCGTACCATTCTCGGCTGGATCTGGCGCACGTTCGTGCAGGCGTTCTTCGCGGTGCTCGCGCTCGTCACCATTGTGGGCGTGTGGGGTTACACCAGCGCCATGGCGATTTAGCAGCACACGCCCGAACGGGATCTGGCCCGCCTGAAGCTGAAACAGAGCGTGCGGATTCTGGATCGCCGCGACGGGGATCTGTACCGCTTCTACGACGAGGAAGACCGTTTTTATTTACCCGGCGACAAGATTCCCGCACTCGTAAAAAACGCGTTCGTGGCGATCGAGGACGAACGTTTCTACAGCCGCAAGGTGTGCATCGATTTCCGCGCCATCGCACGCGCGTTGGAAGTGAACCTGTTCGAGGACCGCACAGAAGGCGCATCGACCATCACGCAACAGCTGGTGCGCAACCTGTACCTCACGCGCGAGAAGACCATCGACCGCAAGTTGAAGGAAATCGACCTGGCTTGTCAGCTGGAGCAATCGCTCAGCAAAGAGGAAATCCTGACGATCTACTTGAACCAGCTGGCGTTCGGCAACAACGCGTTCGGCATCGAGCAGGCCGCCCAGACGTACTTCGGCAAATCCGCCACCGAGGTGTCGTTGGCCCAGGCGGCGGTGCTGGCGTCCATTCCGCAGCGCAACTCGTACTTCAACCCGTACGGCACGCACGCACGCACGGCGGTCGCCCACGACGTGGTGAAGCAACTGCGCGAGGGCACGCTGCGTCCAGAGGACTTGAGTGCCGAGGACATCCGGGTGGGGCTCTTAAGCCGCGTACAGCAGACGCCCAAAGGATTGATCCGCATTCCCGGACGCGCCGAGACCGTGCTGGATGCCATGAAGCGCAACGGACTCATTCTGCAATCCGAGTACGACGCGGCGGTGAAGGAACTGCCGAAGCTGTCGTTCAAGGCGGTGAAGCACCCTATTTCAGCGCCGCACTTCACGCTGCGCGTGCGCGAGGAAATCGACTCGCTGCTCAGCAACGGCCTGGACCGGCCCGACCGCTGGCTGACCGAAGGCATGGAAGTGCACACCACGCTGGACCCGGTCCTGCAGTGGATCGCCGAGGACGTGACGGACCGCGCGCTCCCCCGCTTGAACGGCGTGGGCATCCATAACGTCGCGCTGGTCGCCATCGATAGAAAAACGCGTCAGGTGCTGGCCTATGTCGGCAACGCCGATTACTTCGGCGACGGCGGCACCGGCCAGATCGACATGGCCGCCACGCCGCGCCAGCCCGGCTCCAGCTTTAAGCCCATCGTGTACTCGGCGCTGTTCGAAGACGGTTACGGACCGGACAGTTTCATCGAGGACGCGCCG
>DAORHV010000031.1:0-8461 GCA_035438175.1 Candidatus Peribacteria bacterium | reverse complement strand
GCAAAGCCTGGAGCGCCTTGTCGGATTCGGTGATGACCGGCGTGAGCAGGTGCGGAATGCCGTTGTAGGGCATGAGCTCCACGCGCTTGGGGTCGATGAGGATGAATTTCAGTTCGTGCGGCGCGTTCTGGAACAAGAGCGAAATCAGGAACGTGTTCATACAGACCGACTTACCCGCACCGGTGGCGCCGGCGATGAGCAAGTGCGGCATATCCTCGATGGTCGCCACCACCGCGTCGCCCGAGACTCCGCGTCCGAGCGGGATGGTCAGCGGCGAATCGGACTGACGGAAGGAAGTGCTCTCCAGCAGTTCACGCAGGTACACGGTGGAACGGATGGCGTTCGGCATCTCGATGCCGACCAGCGCCTTGCCCGGAATGGGCGCCTCGATGCGCAGGCTTTGGGCGGCCAGCGCCAGAGCCAGGTCGTCTTTCAGACTTTCGATCTTGGAGAGCTTCACGCCCTCGGACGGCTGCAGCGTGAACTGCGTGACCGTGGGGCCCGGGTGGGCGTCCTTCATGGTCACCGCGATGTCGAACTCGCTGAGCTTCTGCTGAATCAGCACGGCCTGCGACTTCAGGTCTTCGTCCTTCACGGTGAGTTCGCTGTGCTTGCCTTCCAGCAACTCCAGCTCGGGGAACTTCCATTCCTCGAAACGCGTGTCCTTCATTTCGATCATGCCGTTGGGCTTGGCCTTGGCGATGGGCTTCTTGGGCGCATCTTCTTCGATTTTGCGTTCGGCGAAGGCCGGACGGACGATGTTCAAATCCGGGATGACCGGCTCGTCTTCATCTTCTTCCTGCTGATCCAGCTTGGCGCCGCGTTCAATCAAATCATCGGTATCCATCTGCACGTCCTCCGGCTCGGTCTCACGCTGGCGGACCACCTTCTTGCCGGTCTCTTCGGGGCGCAACTGTCGCAGCAGGGCCGGGATGTTGGGTTCGAACGTGATGAACAGACCGGCGATGAACGCCATGCTGAGCACGACGTAGCCGACCTGGACGCTGAGGAACGTGATGAACGGGAACGCGGCCATGAAGCCGACGGCTCCCGCCACGGTATCCAGTTCGTTGGCGATGGTGCCGGTGACCGGCGTGTTCAGGTGCACCAAGCCCAGGAACGCGAACAGCGACAATGCCGGACCCCACGTGCGCTTGCGCTCCATTTTGGGACCGCTGGCGAACAAGAGAAGCGTTCCGAGCACGATCAGGAACATGGGAAACAACATGCTCCAGTTACCGAACAGCACCTTCAAACCGCGTCCGATGGCGCCTCCGAGTGAACCGGCGCTGTCCTGCAGGGCCAGCAGCAGCACGATACCCACGCCCACGAAGATGATCGCCCGCAACTGGCGGCGCGTGTGGTCCTGGAGTTCCATGCTCTTGTCTGTGCGGCTCTTGCGGCGCTTGATGGTGGTTTTGCGTCGGACCTTCGGCATGTGTGCCATTCTATAACAAACGGAGGAGAAGTCACACTAAGAAAAAAACGCGGACCCCAACGACGCCGACGACCCCAAAGACTCCAAAGAAAACCAGTCCTCGACGTCCTGGGAGTCCTTGGAGTCTTCGGAGTCCGGCAGGCGCCGGGCGGTTTTACAGTTTCGGCAACCGGTACTCCCGCAGCGCCTTCCGCTCCAGCGCGTAGCCCGGCATCGCCCGTTCCACCGTCGCCCAGAAGCGCGCCGAGTGGTTGGGGTGGATCATGTGGGCCAGTTCGTGGACGATGACATAATGCAATGCGGTGCGAGGTACGAACAGCAGCGCGGCATTCAGCATGATTGTCCCGGTTCCCGAGCAGCTGCCCCACTTGGATTTGGCGAAGCGAAGTTTCACGTCGCGCACGTTCAAGACGAGCGTATCTTGGTTGATGGCATCGATCAGCGCGACCATCTCGTGGTATTCGCTCAGGGAGATACAGTGCCACAGCTGGCGGTGCAGAGCGGTTCTGGAAAGGTTCGCCGGGGCCTGGATCACCCAGCCGTCGGACGTCTGTTCGGCGCGGAAGCGCTTGGCTTCGGTCAGCGTAAAGCGGTAGCTGCGCCCGGACGAGACCGTCACGGCCAGATCCGGCACTTCGCCGTTCACCAGCGGGCGGAACGGGTCGATGAGCGTGCGGCGCTGCATGCGCGTGAAAGCCTTGCCGATGCGGCCGAGCAGGTTGTCGATGTGCTGCTGCTCTTCGGCGGTGCTGAGGCCGCGGGCGAGCCGGATGACGATGGTTTCCTCGTTGCATGTCGCACGCGACCAGCGGTTGCGCGTACGCTCGATGCGGTAGGGGAGAGGGGAGTCGGTCATCAGAGTGCCTATTTTACGTGTTTCGCTCCTGATTGGGAATCCTGGCCCAGTCATTCTACAATGGCCGCATGGAGACCATCGTCATTCTCGGCGGCAGGGGCTATATCGGCACCCATTTGAAAGCGGTCTACCCGCAGGCGCACGTGCCCCCGGTGGATGTCGCCGACGCGGCCGCGGTGGGCGCCATGCTGGATGAACTCAAGCCCGACGTGGTGATCAACGCCGCCGGCAAGACCGGCCGTCCGAACGTCGACTGGTGCGAGACGCATAAAGACGAGACCATCCGCAGCAATGTCGCCGGACCGCTTGTCTTGTTGGATGCCTGTTCCAAGCGCGGCATCTATTGGGTGCATGTCGGGTCGGGCTGCATCTATGAAGGAGACCGGGGCGGGAAAGGCTTCACGGAAGAAGATCCGCCGAATTTCTATGGCAGCTTCTACGCCCGCACCAAGCTGTGGTCGGACCAGATGCTCAAGGATTTTCCGGTGCTGCAGTTGCGTTTGCGCATGCCATTCGACGGAAGCGGCCATCCGCGCAGCCTCATCAGCAAAGTGTGCAAGTACACGAAAGTGCTTGATGAGCGGAACTCGCTGACCTACATCCCCGACTTTATCGCCGCGACCCAGGCGCTTATCGCCAAGCGCAAGACCGGCATCTACAACATGGTGAACCCCGGCGCGATGTCTCCGTACGAAATGATGGAGCGCTATCAGCAGATCGTCGATCCATCGCATGCGTTCGAGAAGATTTCAGCCAGGGGCTTGTCCGCCGTCACCGCAACCGGTCGCAGCAACTGCATCCTGAGCACCGCCAAGCTCCAGAAAGAAGGCATCGCGTTCCGTCCCCTTGAGCAAGCTGTGGACGAAGCCATGCGGGCGCTGAAGGCCATGCGTGCGTAGCCGGTGCAACGCGGCCTTTTTTTTCGCGTGTCAGAGTTCGGCGCGTCATCCGTCATCTTTTTTGCGAACCCCCGCCCTTGACTGGGAAGCCGGTCCTGAAATATACTTCGCATCCCTAATCATTTACTTCCCTCATGATGAGCGGTACGACAGACAGCCTCATCGACCTGGCATTCAGCTTCAGCCGGATCATGCACCGCAAGATGGCGGAAACGTCGCGGGATGAAAATTCGGTGAAAAACTGGCTCCAGATGCACGCCCTGTGCGTCATCGACGAGCGGCCCGGAATCACTATGAAAGACCTGGCCGGTATCCTTATGATTACGGCCCCCACCGCCACGACCTTCGTCGGACGCCTGGTCCGGCTGGGATGCATCCAGCGCGTGGCCGACCCCAAGAACCGCAAGCTGGTGCGCCTGCGCATCACCCCGAAGGGCCGCAAGCTCATGCACGAGACGATGCAGCGCCGCATGACGGTGCTGAAGTCCGTCATCAGTCACCTGACCGCCAAAGACCAGCAGGACATGGCCCGCATCTACCGCAAACTCATCGACGCTCATACTCCTTCTTCCTCCTCCCTTTAGTACGATGTCCATCTTCTCTCCCATCGGTTCCGCCTGGCGTTTCGTGCGCCGTCATCTGTGGAAGTTCCTGCTCGGCGCAGCCGCCCTCGTGGTCGTGCTCATCGTCGTCGCCGTCTCGCAGCCCAAACAGGCCACCTACGTCACCGCCGTCGCCGTCCGCGGCGACCTGCTCCAGACCGTCGAAGCCGTGGGAACGGTCGTCTCGGAGAAGGATCTCGAACTGCAATTTCCGACCACCGACATCGTCGCCAAAGTCGACGTGAAGGAAGGCGACCACGTGAAGGCCGGCCAGCGGCTGGCGTCGCTGCGCTCCGGTTCGCTGTCGGCCAGCATCGCGTCGGCGTCCGCCAACGTGCAGTCGGCCAAAGCCGCCCTGCAGGCCCTGACCGAAGGCGCCCGTCCCGAGGACATCGCCATCGCCGAGGCGTCCGTCGCCAACAAGCGCGCCGCGCTCGACGCCGCCCGTCAGACCTCGCTCAGCGCCGAGGCCAACCTGAAAACCTCGCAGCAGAAGCTGACCGTGCTGAAGTCCGAGGCTTCCACCGGATTGTCCGGCCAGGTGACCACCGCCAACAGCAGCATCTCCCAGTACATCGCTTCGGCCAAGACTGCCCTGAACGCCACTGCCGGCGTCTTCAACGCCAACGACATCCAGGATGCCATCGTGAAGAACCCGTCGGGTGAATACGATTCCATCCGCGCCAACCGTGCCAGCGCCGACAGCGCTCTGAGCCTGCTCCAGTCCTCGGCCATGAACGCATCCGACTACCAGACCGCCCTGAAGAACCTGGAGGCCGCCCGCACCGCCGTGGGCCAGGCTGCCGATAACGTCAGCCGCTCGTACGACTTCATCTCGGTGCTGCCGCTGACCAGCTACTTCACCAACACCAGCCGCGAGACCGCCAAGAGCAGCATCGCGACGCAGAAAACCAGCGTCCAGGCCGCGTTCTCGGCGCTCGATTCGGCCGCCAAAGGCCTGCGCGACGCATCGGCCAGCTACGACACGCGTATCGCCACCGAGCAGTCGAACATCACCAGCCTGCAGGGCACGCTCGATCGTGCCAAGGCCGACATCTCCACCTATCAGACCTCGCTGCAGATCGAGGAGGCCCAGCTCGCGCTGAAGAAGGCCCCCGCCCGCCAGACCGACGTGGATTCCGCCCAGGCCCGCGTGCGCCAGGCCCAGGCCGATCTGGCCCGTGCCGCCGCCCAGTTCAACGATACCGTTCTCACCGCCCCGGTCGACGGCGTGGTGACCCAGGTGAACGTGAAGGCAGGCGAAATGCGCCCGCTCAGCGGCCCGTCCATCACGCTGCTCGGCAACACGCCGTACCGCATCGAGATGTACGTCTCCGAAATCGACATCCCCAAGGTGCAGGTCACCCAGAGCGGCAGCATCGAACTCGACGCGTTCCGCGGATCGCCGATCCCGCTGCGCGTGGGTGAGATCGATCCCGGTGCCACCGACCGCGACGGCGTACCCAAGTACCGCGTGAAGCTCGACTTCGTCGCTCCCAAGGACGCCCTGAAAATCGGCATGACCGGCGACGCCGAAATCGTCACCGGCGCCCACAAGGACGTGGTCAGCGTGCCGCTGCGCGCGGTCATCGAGCGCGACGGCGCCAAAATCGTCCGCGTGCTGAAACCCGACGGCAAGACCGTCGAGGAGCGCACCGTGACCACCGGACTGGACGGCAGCAACGGCGACATTGAAGTCACCGGCATCCAGGCGGGCGAAACGGTCGTCGTTCTCGTGAAATAACCATGGAGAAGAACATTCCGCTCATCGAGATCCGCGGCCTCAGCAAATCGTACTTCAACGAGGGCATCGAGACCCCGGTGCTCCACTCGCTCGATCTCGCCATCAACAAAGGGGAGTTCGTATCGATCATGGGGCCGTCCGGCTCGGGTAAATCTACGCTCATGCAGATCCTGGGGTTCCTGGATTTGCAAACGAGCGGCACGTACCTGTTTCAGGGCGAGCCCACCCAGCGCATGGATGACGATGACCTCGCCCGTATCCGCGCGACCCGCGTGAGCTTCGTGTTCCAGGCATTCAACCTGTTGCCGCGCACGACCGTCACGCAGAACGTCATGCTGCCGCTGTTGTACCACCCCGTCATCCCGCATCGCGAACGCGCGGAGCGTGCGCTGAAAGCCGTGCAGACCGTGGGTCTGGGCGACCGTGCGGACTACTTAAGCAGCCAGCTCTCCGGCGGACAGAAGCAGCGCGTGGCCATCGCACGCGCGCTGGTCACCGACCCCGACGTCATCTTCGCCGACGAGCCGACCGGCAACCTGGACTCCGCGTCCGGCATCGCGGTCATGGAAGCGCTCCAGCAGCTGCACAAGGACGGCCACACCATCATCTTGGTCACGCACGAGCGCGGCACCGCCGAGCACGCCGAGCGCATCATCAACATCAAGGACGGCCACATCGAATCCGACACCCGCTCGTTCCAGCGCAAGTTCGCCGGCAAAGGCAAGGCACTGAAGTAATCCCATGCGCATCTCCGACACGCTGCAAACGGCCATGAAAGCGGTGAGCGTGAACCGCTCGCGCGCCATGCTGACCATGCTCGGCATTATCATCGGCGTGGGATCGGTGGTGCTCATGAGTTCCATCGGTGCCAGCATGCAGCTTGTCATCCTGGGTCAGATCTCCAGCCTCGGCGCGCGCTCCATGGTCATTTTCCCAGGCAGCACCGACGGAGGGCCCAATCCGCTGGCCACCGGCCACGACAGTCTGACATTCGACGATGTGGACGCACTCAAGCGCCTGAAGACCATCGAGACGCTGGCGCCGGTGATATTCATTCCGGGCAAAGCCGAATACGGCCGCGAGGAGGCCAGCACCCAGAACCTGGGCGTGGTGAACTACTTCTTCGAGAACCAGAACATTTACCTGCAGACCGGCCGCCTGATCGACGACGCCGACAACGAGGGCGCAAAGTACGTGGCGATGCTGGGGTCCGACGCGCGCGAAAAACTGTTCGGTCAGAATGATCCCATCGGCAAGCGCGTGAAGATCGGCGACGCCCATTATACGGTGGTGGGCCTGGTGAAACCGCTCGGGTCGCAGTTCTTCCAGAACGTGGATAACCGCATCTACGTGCCGTATAACACCGCCCGGCAGGTCACGGGGCAGAAGTACGTGAACTACGTCACCATGCGCTCGACCACGCTGCCGGAACTCGCGCTGGAAGACGTGAAGTCCCTGCTGCGCCAGCGGCATAAAATCGACAACCCCAAGGATGAAGCCAAGAAAGACGACTTCGGCGTGCGCACCTCGTCCCAGGCCAACGACCTGCTCGGCGGCGTGTCGCTGGGGCTCACGTTGTTCATCACCACCATCGCCAGCATCTCGCTGCTGGTGGGCGGCATCGGCATCATGAACATCATGATCGTCTCGGTCACCGAGCGCACACGTGAGATCGGTCTGCGCAAGGCGGTCGGCGCCACGCGCCGTAACATCCTGCTGCAGTTCCTGGCCGAAGCGGTGGTGCTCACGCTCACCGGCGGCCTGATCGGCGCCATTGGCGGCGTGGCTACGGCGTGGTTCGCGGCGGCGCTGGTCAAGACCGTTCTGGCCACCTACGTGTTCGTCATTTCCTGGAACTCCATCTTCGCCGCCTTCCTCATGGCCGCCGTCACCGGTCTGGTGTTCGGCATCGCGCCGGCCCGCAAAGCCGCCAACTTAAGCCCCATGGAAGCCCTCCGTTACGAATAATCATGCTCCTCTCCGACACCATCCGCATCTCCTACGCCGGCATTACGGTCAACCGCAGCCGCTCCATGCTGACCATGCTCGGCATCATCATCGGCGTCGGATCGGTCGTGCTGATGGTGAGCATCGGCAACAGCTTCCAGCGTTACATCCTGGAGCAGATCGAATCGATCGGCACCGGCACGGT
Organism: Candidatus Peribacteria bacterium; assembly: GCA_035438175.1. Lineage (GTDB taxonomy): Bacteria > Patescibacteriota > Gracilibacteria > Peribacterales > Peribacteraceae > DAORHV01. Next base: position 770 of record DAORHV010000031.1, on the reverse strand, counting down.
GGACGTGTTCCCGGTGGGGCTGCAGAAGTTCGGCGGCAACCTGGATTCGCTCACGTACGACGATTACGAAGCCGTGAACAAGCTCTCGACCGTGCAGAACGTCGCCCCGGTGATCCTGGTCGGCCGCCCGGTGGCCTACGGCAAGGAAGAAGTCTCGCCGATGGTCATGGGTACGTACCGTCAGATCTTCGCCAACTACGGACTGAAACTGGAGAGCGGCCGCCTGCTGGAACAATCCGACCAGGACGGCGCCAAGTTCGTGGCCGTCGTCTCGCACCAGACCGCTCTCGATTTGTTCGGCAACGCCGATCCGTTGGGCAAGAAGGTAAAGATCGGCGAGTTCCCGTTTACCATCGTCGGCGTGCTGCAGCCGATGGGATCCTTGTTGCTCTCCGATCTGGATAAGCCCGTGTACGTACCGTTCTCGACCGCCAAATCGGTCACCGGCCAGAAGTACCTGACCTACATGACGCTGAAAGCGGTAGGGGATCCGGCCATCGCCAGCGCCGACGTGAAGTCGCTCCTGCGCCAGCAGCACCGTATCGACAACCCCACCGATGATCCGGATAAGGACGATTTCATCGCGCGCAGTTCCGAGCAGATCACCGGCATCGTGAACTCCGTTACGCTGGGCCTAACCGTGTTCCTGTCGCTGGTCGCCGCCATTTCTCTGTTGGTTGGCGGCATCGGCATCATGAACATCATGTTGGTGTCCGTCACCGAGCGCACCCGCGAGATCGGTCTGCGCAAGGCGGTCGGCGCCCGCAAGA
>DAORHV010000030.1:0-8817 GCA_035438175.1 Candidatus Peribacteria bacterium | reverse complement strand
GGCGAAGACGGCATCGGCCGCGGCCTTGGTGCGGGCGTACGTGCCTTTGCGCGGCAGTTTCACCGACTGTGTGGAGACGTTCAGGATGCAGCGCACGCGATGCGTTTTGCACGCGACGACCAGGTTGCGGGCGCCGCCGACGTTCACCGCTTCACTTTCGGGTTCGTCGTTCTTGCAGGCGGCGAGGTGCACGACCCAGTCCACGTTTTCAGTGGCGTGCAACAGCGCGGACGCGTCGCGCATGTCTCCCAGCGCAGTTTCCAGCTTGGGGTGCTTCGGCAGTTTTTCAGCGCTCTCTTTATGGACGAACGTCCGCACCGTGAAGCCGTCGTTCAGCAATGCAGCGACCACGGCAGTGCCGATCATTCCCGTTGCCCCGGTGACGAGGACGCGTTCGTTTGGCATGCAAAATTAAGCGAGACGCGTACCCGACGCGCGCCAGCTGACGCCGCGGTACGGCGAAATATGCACCCCGCTGAACTTGTCGGCGGAGAACCAGCGGTGCACCTGCTCCTCCGTAATGAACCACGTCTGCGGCGCGTTCAGTTTGTCGAACACGTTCAGGAAGTTGCGCTGGTAACTGAGGCGGCGCCAGTTCTGGAAGTACTGGTAGTACGGCAGGAACGTGAGCGGCAACAGGTAGACGGTGTAGACCGGAACGTAGACCAGCGCGGTCAGAATGTGCCCGAGCGCCCACACGATGGAGCGCGGCAGGTGGTTGATGATTACGCTCTTCACCGGCTCCAGGAGCCACTTATTCAGGAAGTTTCCTTCGTTGCTGTACACCCACACGATCACGCGGCCACCCGGCTTGCAGTGCTTGGCGATGTTGGCGAACGAGGCGTCGGGGTTGTCGGTGTGGTGCAGCACTCCAATGGAGTACACCACGTCGAACTGCTCACCCAGGTCCATTTTGGCGATGTCGGCCTCCTTCAGTTCCACGTTCGGCTTGTCGGCGGTGTTCTTGCCCGCCGCGCCGAGCGCGTTCAGGTCCACGCCCACCACGCGCTTGGCATACGGCGCCACGAAATTCACGTGCTGTCCGCCGCCGCAGCCGCAGTCCAGCACGGTCTTGTCGCGGAACGTTTCGAAGGTGTTGGGCTTGATCCACTCCGTAAACAGCCAGGTGTTGTCGTCGTAGATGCGGTCCCACTGCCAGGCCCACTCCGATTGCTTGCGTTGCGTCTGCATGCGGTGAGAGTAGCGAAAAGGGGGCTCCAAAGAAACCGGGCGAACGGGAGGTCGTCCTCCTCTATACTGCGGCCATGTGCGGTATCTGCGGCATCGTACGGCTCGACGGCTCCCCGGTTGATCCCGGTGTGCTCGGCCGTTTCACGGACGCCATCGCCCACCGCGGACCCGACGGCGCGGGAACCTACGTGCATGCCGGCGTCGGGCTCGGCCACCGGCGGTTGTCCATCATCGACTTGTCCACCGCGGCCAGCCAGCCGATGTATTCCGAGAACAAGGAACTCACGCTGGTCTTCAACGGCGAGATTTATAACTTCGAGGACAAGCGCGCGATGCTGGAGAAGCGCGGCTACACGTTCACGTCCACCGGCGACTCGGAAGTACTCCTGAAGCTGTATCAGGAATTCGGCGAAGACTGTTTGCAGCACCTGCGCGGCATGTTCGCGTTCGCCATCCACGACCGCAAACGCAACACGGTGTTCGTCGCGCGCGACCGCGTCGGCAAGAAACCCATCAAGTACTTCCAGGTCGGCAACACGTTCGCGTTCGCCTCCGAAATGAAAGCGTTGCGCACGCTGCCGGAGTGCCCGAAGGAGGTGGACCGCGAGGCGATCCACCACTACCTGACCATGATGTACGTGCCGTCGCCGGATACCGGCATCCGCGGCATCCACAAGCTGCCGGCCGCGCACTGGCTGCGCATCGATCTGGGCTCCAAAAAGGTGGAAACCGGCCGTTACTGGCAGCTCCAGTACAAGCCCGACCACTCGCGTTCGGCGGAAGCGTGGAAAGAAGAGCTCGGTGCGTTGGTGAGCGAGAGCGTGCGTCTGCGCATGATCGCCGACGTGCCGGTCGGCGCGTTCCTGTCCGGCGGCGTGGACTCGGCGGCGGTCGTCGCGCTCATGGCCCGCCAAACGAACAAGCCCATCGAGACGTTCTCCATCGGCAGTCCGGAGGAAACCCACAACGAACTGCCCGACGCCGAGCGCATCGCCACGCTCCTGAAAACGAACCATCACCCGATTGTCCTCAAGGCCGACATCGTCCATCTGCTGGATGAACTGGTGCACGCCTACGAAGAGCCGTACGCCGATCCGTCGGTCATTCCCACGTATCTACTGGCGCGCGAAACCAGAAAGAGCGTGACCGTGGCCTTGAACGGCGACGGCGGCGACGAGAACTTCGCCGGCTACGTGCGCTATCCCATCATCCGCTTCTCCGAGCGTTGGGCGAAACTGCCCTCGCCGCTGCACGCGCTGGTGCGCATGGGCACGGGGTTCTACCACGGCATCAAACAGGACACCTTCAGTTACCGCTGCCACCGCTTCCAGTCCAGCATCGGACTGCCGTGGGAACAGCGCTTCCTGCAATACATCAGCTTCTTCACCGAGGAAGAAAAGCGCGCGCTGTACGCCAAAGGATTCGCCGGCAACTTCCCGCGCACCGACGCGTGGTACGCCGCCCGCACGCAGGGCGCCCGCGACCGTGGCGACGACCTGATCCACAAAGCCATGAGCATGGATATCGATACCTACCTGGCCGACGACCTGATGCCGAAAGTAGATTTAGGCACCATGGCGCACGGACTGGAGTCGCGCTCACCGCTGCTGGATCACGAATTATTGGAATTCACCGCGCGCATCCCAAGCGGCCTGAAGCTGCACGGCAAGCAGCGCAAATGGATCTTCAAGCAGATGTTGCAGGGCGTGGTGCCGGCCGAGACGCTGCAGAAAAAGAAGACCGGATTCCGTCTGCCGCTCGACCGCTGGTTCCGAAGCGACCTCAAACCGTTCGTGCACGACCGCCTCATGGCCGCCGACTCGCCGTTGTACGGCATGCTGGATCGCGGCGCGATGAGCAAGTTCCTAAACGCGTACCACGACTCGGATATCGATTACAGCGATCATCTCTGGTCTTTGTTATGGTTGGACGCCTGGCTCCGCGAATACGCTTAACCCATGTTCATGCAGTTCTCTTCACCGGCCAACAAAGTCCTGGCGGGCATCGTGCTCACGTTTGCCATCGTCATCGGACTCCTGCTCCCCAGCCGCCTGAACGTTCCGGAGAGCCAGACGTTCGCCGACGATGCCGGCCAGTACCACCAGACCGCCGTGCACGTGGCCGAGCAGGGATTCTTCTCCTTCGACGGTGTGACGCCGTATGCCTACCGCGAGCCGGGCTACAGCGTGTTTTTGGGCGGTATCTACAAACTGTTCGGCATCGGCAACCGCACGGCCATTTTCCTGGTGCAGGCGCTGGCGTTGCTGGGGGCCGCGCTCTTCTTCGTCACTCGGCTCAAGTACATCGGCGTGAGTACTGCCGCGCGCAACGTATGCCTGGCGCTGCTCCTGCTGTTTCCCGCGACGTTCCACATCATCTTCTTTGTGTACCGCGAGTGCTTCGTGCTGTCGCTCATGCTGCTCTTGGCCGGTGCCACGCTGCACTTCCACCAGCGCCGCAGCTGGGATTGGGCGGTCGTCATGGGCGTGGTGCTGGCGCTCATCAACTTGTCGTACCTGTCGTTCCTCTTTCTGCCGATCGCGTTGCTGCCGTTGTTCCCGCTCTATAAGTGGCGCTGGCGCTATGTGCTGGCCGTGCTGGTGCTGCCGTACGCGCTCACCATGTTGTGGGGCGTGCGCAATCTGCATGCCGACGGACATTTCCGCCTGATCGATCCCGACCGCACCGCCGTCATGTGGTACGTGCGCGGCGAACAAGCCGAGCGCGTGACCGCGTTCGAAGCGCCGAAGTGTCTGTGGGCCGAGTACATCTCGCGCAACTGGACCGGTCGTTCGGACGCCTGCAGCTTCAACGGCCTCATGCATGCCAAGTGGCCGGACGGCAAACCGCTGGGCAACGAGGCCGCGCTGGCCAAAGCCGGCCAGGCCAAAATCCTGGCGCACTTCCCGAACTACCTGGCGTTCTCGGTCTGGGAAATCGTGGAGTTCCACCTGCCGTACGTGAACGGTTGGGGCTTCGCCTACAACCTGTCGGCCGCCATCGGGTCGCTCATCCTCTATGTCGGCTGCGCGCTCGGACTGTGGACGTTGCGCAGGCGCGAGTTCGCCCTGTTTTGGCTGCTCATCGGCTACACGGTGGCCGTTTTCGTGCTGACGGACGCCACGCCGCGGTACCTCATGCCGATCGTCTTCTGCTATGCTCTGCTGGCTTCAGTGGGCTACACTGCGGCCTTTGCGCGTTTCCGCAAGCATTCATGACTCCGTACACCGTCATCCTGCCGGCATTCAACGAAGAGGCGGCCATCGCGCCGGTCATCGACGCCATCCGCGCGCTGCCTGGGAACCCGGAGGTCATCGTCGTCGATGACGGCTCCACCGATACGACCGCCGACATCGCCCGCCAGCACGGCGCCACCGTCGTGCGCCACCCCGGCAACGCCGGCTACGGCAAGAGCGTGATGGACGGCATCAGCGTCGCCCGCAACGACATCATCGTCATCACCGACGCCGACGGAACGTATCCCATCGAGCGCATCCCCGAGTTCGTCGCCAAAATCGAGGAAGGCTTCGATATGGCCGTGGGCGCCCGCAGCGGCAAAGCCTACCGCGGCACGTTCCTGAAAATGCCGGCCCGCATCGTGCTCAAGTTCCTGGTCGAGTTCGTCACCGGCCGCACGATCCCGGACATCAACTCCGGCCTGCGCTCGTTCCGCAAAAGCACGGTCACGCCGTACTTCCCGCATCTGTGCCAGGGCTTCAGCTTCACGACGACCATCACGCTCATCTACATGCTGACGGGCAAGATCGTCACCTACGTCCCCATCGCGTACCACAAGCGCGTCGGCAGCTCGAAGGTGCGCATCATCCGCGATTCACTGCGCACGCTGCAGTACGTCACGGAAGTCGTCGCCACCTACAACCCGCTCAAACTGTTCCTGCTGCTCAGCGTCCTGTCGGGCGCATTCGGCGCGCTGCTGCTCCTCCTGTCCTGCGTCTGGATCTCTCCGGCGCTCATCGCGCTCGGATCGGTCTTCGTACTGGGAGCGGTCCTCCTGTTCGGCATCGGACTCCAGACCGAAGCCCTCCGCCAACGCTGATCCATGAAGCTCTCCGTCATCCTGCCGGTGAAGAACGAGGTCGAGAACATCGATCCGCTGCTCGCCGAACTCGCCGACGTCCTGAAGCAGTATCCGGGTGCCGAGGTCATCGCGGTCGACGACGGAAGCACCGATGACACGCTTTCGAAACTGAAGGCCGCCACCGGCCGATTTCCGTTCCTGCGCGTGGTCGAGATGGCCCGGAACTACGGCCAGACCGCCGCCATCGCCGCCGGCATGGACACCGCCACCGGCGACGTCATTTTGCCCATGGACGCCGACGGCCAGAACGACCCGAGAGACATTCCGCTGTTCACCGCCAAAATCGAAGCCGGATTCGACATCGTGTCGGGCTGGCGCAAGAGCCGCCACGACGCGTGGTTCCGCTCGGCGTTGTCGCGCGTGGCCAACCGCATGATCCGTTCCGTGTCCGGCCAGCAGATCCACGATTACGGCTGCACCATGAAGGCCTACCGCCGCACGGTCGTGGAAAACATCGGTTTATACGGCGACATGCACCGTTTCCTGGCGGCGTACGCGGGCATGCAAGGCGCACGCGTCATCGAAGTCGAAACCCACCATCGCCCGCGCTTGCACGGCATGTCCAAATACGGTTTCGGCCGCGTGTGGAGGGTGCTGCTGGATTTACTCATGCTCACGTTCTTCCTGCGCTCGGTCACGCGCCCCATGCAGTTCTTCGGCGGCATCGGCCTGGTGTCCATTCTGGGCGGATTCGCCGCCATCATCGCCGCGTTCGTCTGGAAAGAGCTCGGCGGCCCGACGTTCATTGAAACGCCGCTGCCGGTATTCGCCGCGTTGCTCGAGATCGTCGGCGTGCAGTGCGTGCTGATGGGCGTGCTGGCCGAAATGTCCATGCGTACATATTTCCAGACCCACGCCACCAAGCCGTACCGCATCCGCGAGATCTTTCCGTCCGCGTAAATGACCGCACATACCGCGTCCTTGTCCGGCTTGCTCCGCGATCCTTCGAAGACCCCCGAGCACGTGAACGGCGTGCCGGCCTTTTTGTCCGCCGCGCAGATCGCCGGGCTCAAGCGCCAGCAGGAATCCCACGGCGAGAACGGCTTCAAGGATTTCTTCAAGCGTTGGCCCGGACTGTACGGCGCATTGGTGTGGCTGGTGGGGCCGTCGTTCTTCACCGGCATGACGCCTGCCAAATTCATGAACAAGTTCCCGCACGGAGGCACCGTTTTGCATGCCGGCTCGGGCACGCGCGTGCTGCCTGGAGACTGCCTGAACATCGACCTGTTCCCGTTCCCGGGCGTGGACGCGCTGGCCGACCTGGAGGCGCTGCCGTTTTTGGATGGCGCGTTCGCGGGCGCCACCTGCGACCAGGTGCTGGAGCATGTCCCGCACCCCGCGCTGGTGACCGCCGAATTGCGGCGCGTGGTGAAAAGCGGCGGATTGATCCATGTCGCATCGCCGTTCGTGTTCCCGTGGCATCCGTCGCCGTCGGATTACACGCGCTGGACCCAGGAAGGCCTGGCCGCACTGTTCCCGGATTGCGAACTGGTGGAAAAAGGCGTGATGGCCGGACCGTGCTCGGCACTGACGGCCTTGCTGGCCGCGTTCTGCGCCACGCTGTTCTGCTTTGGCTCACGCAAACTCCAGAGCGTGCTGCAGTATCTCTTTTTGATACTGTTCGCGCCGGTCAAATTCTTCGACTTGGGGCTCGCGCACATGCCGGGTGCCGAATTATGCGCGGCCAATTTCTACGTCGTCGTCCGTAAGCGATGAACATCCGCACATTCCATGCGGCGGTCGTGCTCTGCGCCCTTGCGTTCGCGGGAGTGACGGTCTTGCCGCACGCTTTGCAGCGCCACGATGCGCAGTACCCGTTCCGCGGCGTGGAGATCATGGCCGCCGATGCCGAAATCCATTACACGGCACGCATGCGGGAGATTTACGACGGCTTCTGGCAGACCGGCAATACGTTCTACAGCGAACCCAAGGACCAGCCGTACCTGCAGCCGCCGTTCCCCGAGATGGTGCCTGCGACGATCGCACGATGGACGCACCAAGATCCGGTGCTGACGTTCACGGTGTTCTCGGGCGTGAGCGCGCTCTTCCTCGTCGTCATCATGACCGGCGCCCTTACGGCGCTGACCGGCGCGGCATGGGAATCGTTGCTGGCGGTTTGCGCGCTGCTTTTCGCCGGATTCCTGCTCGGAGCGCCCTGGGATTTGGGCCGCTTTCTGGCGGGTGCGGGCGCGTTTGAGCCGTTGCGGTTCACGCGGCCGATCAATCCGCTGTGGACGGCGCCATGGTTCTTTGCCGCGGTGTGGCTGGCCGCGCTCTGGGTGCGCGGACGCCGCGGTGCACTGGCGGCGTGCGTCTTGCCGCTCACGATCCTGGTCTATTCGTACGTGTACGCCTGGTCGTACCTGGCGGTGGCGCTCGGCTTGCTGACGTTGTGGTACGCCTGCCGGCGTGATTGGCCGCGCGTGAAGGATTTGTGCCTGTGCGGAGCGGTGACGGGGGCATTGTCGCTCCCGTACGTGCTGCACTTGCTGGAAACGATGAAGAACCCGCTCTACGCCGACAGCGCGTTGCGGCTTGGTCTGAGCGTGTCGCATACGCCGGTGCTCGGCGTGTGGGTCGTCATCGGGCTGGCCGTCGTTGCCGCCGCGCGCAAACGCTGGAGCGCGACGTGGCCGCTGGTCGCCGCACTGATCATCGGCGGCATACTCGCCATGAACCAGCATGTCCTCACCGGAAAGTTCATCGTGCCGCATCACTATCATTGGTATTTCTTCCACCCGCTGGCGTCCATGCTGGCCATGGTATTCGTATTGCAATGGGCCGGCCGCCTGCAATTCGGCGGCAAGCACTGCGTCGTGGCGGGCGCACTGCTGGTCGCGGTGATCTTCGGCGTGCGGTACCAGGAATTGTCGTACGTCACCGTGCGCGGATACTGGGGCGAACAGCAGAAACTGGCGCCGGTACTGGACTATTTCGCCGAAAATCTGCATGCGGGACAGGTCGTCTATTCACCGGATATCGACGTCATGGATCTGACTCCGATCTATAGCTCCGCCGACGTATATGCGGCTTCGAACGCCAACAACTACCTCGTGCCGATGGAGCGCGCACGCAACGTGTTCTTCTTCGACCTGTGGGTGAGCGGCTTCAGCGCCGCGCAGGCCGAGAAGGAATTCCCCACGACCATGCGGGCCAAGCTCGGCAGCGCGCTGTACGCCATTTATTTCCGCGAGCAGTACGGCAATTACAATGCGGTGCCGGATGACGTGATCGTGAAGACGCTGGTTGCATACCGCCAGTACCTGCTCTTGTCGCCGCGCGACAAGATTTTCCTGTATCCCATCGATGCAGTGGTATTGCCGGATGGCGTGAAAGAAACGGAGGCTATTGCGTTCCTGAAGAAGAACAGCGACCAGGTGTTCGCGTCGGAGGGGTACACGGTGCGGATGATGAAGGCCCGTTAAAAAGACTCCCAGGACTCCGACGACTCCCTGGACTCCAAAGAACCTCGCCCTGAGGTTGTCGTCTTCTTCGGAGGATGGACACGGGATGGAGTGTCGCGCATC
>DAORHV010000029.1:0-8850 GCA_035438175.1 Candidatus Peribacteria bacterium | reverse complement strand
CGATGAACCGCGTCCTCGGCTGGCGTTTGCGCTGTGTGGCGATCCAGTAATCGTAACCGCCGTTGCCGCGCCCCATCCGGAGCCCCGAGCCCGTGAACGCGCGTCCCGGCACGATGACTTCCAGGATGGCCGTCTCGTCCGCTGGCGGGCAGTCGGCCGACGCTTCCAGAATGTTACTGACCGGGTTGCGGATGTTCTGCGATAAATCGGTCACCACGCGGAAGACCACGCGATTGCGCTCGATGGCCGGCATGACCACCGTCCAGCCGGCGGCCATGAGTTCGAGCAGCAGCGGCTTGATGTCCGGTTCGTCCAAATACGGCATGTACGCCGCGATGGTCTTGGGCTCGGTGCCGAGGATGTCCTTCAGGTAGCGGCACAGCACCCGGCTCTCCACGTCGCGTTCCTGTTGGGTCATGTGCTTCAGGCGGCCGACGATGGCGAGGCGGAACTCGGCCTTGGATTGCATGATGTGATTCTACGGCCGGGACTCCAAAGACTCCAAGGACTCCCATGACTCCGGCGAAAAGCGACGCTCCTTGGCGTCGTTGGAGTCCTCGGAGTCATGGGAGTCCTTTACATCCCAAACACCTCCTTCGCCGCGTCCACCAGGTCCGTGTCGGCCGGGGCGGCCGGGGCCGGGCGCAAGGTTTCGAGGCGGCAGTCGATGCGCACCGGGCGCTTGAAGATATCCAGCAGGATTTCCTCGATCGCGCGGCTGGAGTTCACATCCTTCACTTTGTCGCGGTGGAACGCCGACGGGAAACTCAGCACCAGCGTTTTGTCTTCAATTGCGGTGACGGCGGCGTTCTTCAGGCTCATGCGTGCCGACGGCGGCGTGGTGCGCTTCACGATGTCCAGCCAGTGCTTCATGACGTTCTCGATGGTGAAATCCTCGGCGTTGATCTCGCCGGGGTGCGGCGTCTTCGCGGGCTCGGCGGCGGCCGGTTTGGCGGCTGCAACCGGAGTCGGAGCGGGAGCCGGTGCGGCGACCGGAGCGGCCTTGGCGGCCGGACGCACGGCCGGAACGGGGGCCGACAGCACCGGAGCTGCGTGGGCGGCGGCCGACGGCGTGGAGCAGAGTGCGAGCAGCGCCGATTCGGCCACAAGCCCGGGTACCGGCGACACGCGTAGGTCGCGCAGCGCCTGGATCAGCGTATCCATCATCCGCAGGTAGCCGCTGTGATCGGCTTTCTTCTCGATGTCTTCGTGCATCTGGGTCCGAATGACGGCCAGGATGTCACCCAGGATGACGTCCAACGGCGTGTTGGTCTCCTCGATTTCCTCGATGAGCTTGGGAATCTTGGCGATATCCTTCTTGTTTACGGCCTGCAGCAATTCCTCGATGAACAACGTGGACGAACGTCCGATGCGCTCGGCTACGTCCTGCAGACTTACTTTTTCCAGCGAGCGCAGCTGGTCCAAAAGCGAGATGGCATCTCGGAAGCTGCCGGTGGCGTGACGGGCCACGGCACGCAGCGCGTCGCGATCGATTTTAATGTGCTCCTGGTCCACGATGTACTGCAGGCGGCGCGTGATATCGTCGTCCTTCACCCGCTTGAACAGGAAACGCTGGCAGCGCGACTGGATGGTATCCGGCACCTTATGGAGTTCGGTGGTGGCCAAGATGAAATACGCGTACGGCGGCGGCTCCTCCAGCGTCTTGAGCAACGCATTGAACGCCTCTTTGGTGAGCATGTGCACCTCGTCGATGATGTACACCTTGGATTTGGCGATGACCGGTGAAAAATTGATGCGTTCGATAAGGTCGCGCACGTCGTCGATGCGGCGGTTGCTGGCGGCGTCGATTTCGATGAGGTCCACCAGCGATCCGTCTTCCACGGCGTCGATGAGTTGCTTCTGGATCACTTCGTCCTCGGTGCCGCTGCACAAAATGATCTTGGCCAGGATGCGTGCCACCGACGTCTTGCCCGTACCGCGCGTCCCGCACAGCAGGTACGCGTGCGACAGCTGTTTCTGGCCGACCGCACGTTCCAACGTAGTTACCACATGGTCCTGGCCGACCACGTCGGCGAAGCTTTTGGGCCGGTATTTCAAGTACAGCGTCATGAGGAGAGGAGTATAGCAAACGGCGCCGTGTCGATCCATGGACTCGAACGAAACGGACGCGTCATGCGGCTACACATGAAGAAGAGATGAAGGCCGACGTTTCGCCGGCGCGCTTCCTCAGGTACCATTCGTGTGATTTCTTTTCTCTCCCTCCAATGATCCGCAACGTCTCCATCGCCATCGCATCCGTCTCGCTGCTCGCGCTCGCCGCCTGCGGCGTGGACACCACCGGCCTCAGCGCCACGTCGTCACGCGGTCCGACCGGCAATGCCAGCTCCGGCATCATCGTCACCGAATACGGCGATCTCCAGTGCCCGGCATGCCAGGCCGCCTACGAGCTCATCAACAAGCCGATCCTCGCCAAGTACGGCAGCAAGGTCCGCTTCGACTTCAAGCACTTCCCGCTGAAGAGCATCCACCGCTTCGCGTTCGAGGCCGCCCAGGCCAGCGAGTGCGCCGCCGACCAGGGCAAGTTCTGGGAATTCGTCGACATCGCTTACCAGAAGCAGAAGGCCCTTAGTTCCGGTGCGTTGCGCGACTGGGCTGCCGAACTGAAACTGAACGCCGACGTGTTCGACCGCTGCGTGTCGTCGGGAATCAAGGGTGACACCGTGAACGCGGATTTGGATCAGGGCGTGAAACTGGGCGTGGATTCCACTCCAACCTACTTCGTGAACGGCAAGAAAGCTCAGAACACCGTCGAGGCACTGACCGCCGCAATCGAAGACGCCATGCGCCAGCAGAACAGCGTTCCTCTCTAGATTACTTCCTTGCGCTCAGCTGCGCGAAACCGTACAAGCGCTTGAGCTTCGCGTCCCACAGGACGACGGAGCGCAGGTTCTTGACGGCGTCCGGTTTGGCGTGGACGGGCAGCGCCATGGCGCCGTACGGATACTCGATACGGCCCAGGTCGATGGACGTGATGTCCGGGAACACGACGTCTCGCGGGTCCACCACGGCAGTCACGTAGAGATGCAGGTCGAGGCCGGGCGGCGATGAGAAGTCGGACGAGGTGTAGAGCGTGTTGTTCATATACAGCGCCCAGCCTCCGACTTCCTCTTTCTCCGAGCGCATCGGACCGCTCATGCCGGCGGCCTGCGCGCGCTGCGTGGCGGCCAGGGACTCCTTGGTTTTTGCGATTTCGCCTTCCAGCATGGTGCGCGTGGAGGCGTCGTCGGCCAGCGGGTCCTTCGTAATAATCAAATTGGCCAGCGAGTCGGCGAGCTGTTCGTCGTGCTGGATTTGCAGCAGGGGGTTGTTCCCGGCGGCGGCCGTTCCGCCGGCGCTGCCGCAAGCCGAGAGAAGAAGGGCTCCGGAGAGCGCGAGAAGAGAGGTGCGTTGCATAGGAAACGTATGCTGCCGAAAGAGCGCCGGGCTTGCAACTCTAGTTCTTGCTCAGCGGCGCGCTTTGGCCGTTGTAGATGAGGCCGGACTTCTCCAGCTCCTGGGTCAGGCTGCGGAGTTCGGTGAGGTTTGCAAACAGACTGTCGTGGTACCCCTCGCTCATGGGCATGCCGTTGTCGTGGATGCACAGCGTACGCCAGTACAGGTCGCGCGGGTGCTGCGGCTTCTCCAGCCAGACGCCCAGCGTTTCGGTGGCGTCGCTGCCGGTGCCGATATCCACGTGCGTGAGCGTGGCGCGGCGCTTGGCGAAGTCGTTGGTGCGCATGTGCTGCTGGCCGGAGTTCTGCGAGTTCAGCACATGGTCCTGGCGGCGGCCGGTGTCGATGCCCTTGCGCACGCGCTCGTTCGTGCGCTCGCTGCTCTCCTTGCTGGCGCCGGCCTTGGAGCGTTCGAAATCCAGGAAGTTGTGGTCGCGGCACCACTTGTTGTTGTAGATGATCCAGCGCAGCTGGTGGATGCCTCGGTTGGGCGAATCGCTGCGCAGCAGACGCATGACTACCGGCTGGAACGAGGCCGGAATGGACGTGCCCACGATCTCGTTGATGCGGTTGCAGACGCCTTTGCCGTGGGCGATCTTGTCCTTGGGCTTGCCGTCCTTGCCCTTCTCCTGCTTCTTGTCGGTGCGCATCTGCATGAGGTAGCGCTTCATGGACGACAGGCGCGCGGCGTCCTGTTCGCTGAGCTTCATGCCCGACGCGGTCTTCATGTGGCGCTCGGCGTCGTCCCATTCCTTCAGGTCCAGCGCGTGGCGGATCTGAATGAACACGGGTTCTTCCTTATCGATGTTCACGGCGTCGTTAATGCGGTGCTCGGCTTCCTCCACCCAGCTCTTGCGCTGCGCGTAGTGCATGCTCAGGAAGCGCTCGGGCGGGATGATGTACATGCCGACGGCCGGGTTTTTCAGCGGCGCCCCCTTGCGGCAGACGTCGTCGTACTTGGCGCGGACCTGGCGCCACTTGCCGATGAGTGCGGGCAGCGAATTCGGCCCGCCGTTCAGGAACTGCTCGATGACCGCCGGCTGAGCCGAGCTCTTGAAGATGCGCTCGAGCCAGGTGCCGATCTTGGCGCCGCTCATGGCACCCTCCGCCACCGCGCCGCGCAGGATGCCGGTGGCTTTGTCGTGCAGCTTTTTGTAGACGCCGGTGCCCTTGTCCTTGCGCTCGACCGCCAGCAGCGCGCGGACCTTGGCCAGCAAATCCACCCGTCGGTCATAGTGCATGTCCACGAACGTGTTTTCGTTCGAGAGCTGGGCAACCGCGGGGTTGTCCTTCAGCATCTTGAGGTTGGGGTTGGTCAGCAGCGTACGGCGTTCGGCGGCAGCCTTCTCCCAGCGCGCCACGTACGCGGGGAACTGGTGGTTCACCCAGTATTCCTTGGCATGGAAGTCGTTTTCCGAGAAATAGCGCTGCATCCAGCGGTCGTGCGACGCCTTGGAGATGAGCTTGCGCGCGTAGGCGTTCGCCAGCGGGCGGGTGAAGTTCGAGTGCACTTCCAGCGCCGAGCGCATCATGTCGCGGGCGAACCCGTCGAAGAACTCCTCGCGCGAACTGATGTTGTTGATTTCGTCGGCGTCGTCGCTCAGTTTCGTGCGGTTCACCCATTCTTCCGTCTCGCGGGTCAGGTGGTGGGACTGGTGTCCGGTCTTCTGCATGACCGCGCGGTATGCGGCCATGCTGCTGCGGATGGCGCTCAGACGCGTTGCAAGGCCCGGATCGTAGGACGATTCGGCTTTCTCGTAGGAGGGGGCCGCTTCTTTTTCTTTGGCGTAGCTTGCCATGGGGTACCGATTATACTCCGTCTCCATCACTTCCGCCTTGCGACCTTCCGGATTTCCTATTCTGGCAAACCGTGGAGGTGTGCTAGGCTCCGCCGCACATTCGTCATTCCTGTTTTTGCCATGATTCTCTCCGATCGCGACATCAAAGAAGCCATCAAATCCGGACGCGTGAAAGTCAGCAGCCCGGAGTCGGAGCTGTTCCAGCACATCCACGCCAGCAGCATGGATCTGCGGCTCGGCAACATCTTCAAGGTCTACGAACACAGCAAGTACGCGCTGCTGGATCCCAAAAACCCGATGACGTTCGCCAAGAACATGCGCATCATCGACATCCCGGACAACGAGCCGTTCATCATCCAGCCGGGTGAGTTCGTGCTGGGCGTGACGCAGGAGACCATCTCCATTCCGGACGACCTGGTCGTGCGCGTGGAAGGCCGCAGCTCGTTGGGCCGCCTCGGTATCATCATCCACTCAACCGCCGGCTTCGTGGATCCGGGCTTCTCGGGAACCATCACGCTGGAAATCAGCAATTTGAACCGCCTGCCCATCGCGCTGTACCCGGGCATGCGCGTGTGCCAGATCGCCTTCGAAATGATGACCTCGCCGGCCGAGACGCCGTACCACAAGAAGAAGGGCAGCAAGTATCAGGGTCAGGTGCTCCCCGAAGAGAGCCGCTTGGGCAACGATGCCGAATTCGTGCAGTCCATGATCTAGGAATTCTGAAAAACGTCTTCTCACGCCGTGGCTCGGCTTAACCATTTAGAGATTTCCCTGTAGAATCTCGTCCGTGAAGAAATCGCAGCGCAACGTCACCGGCGAAGATCTGGCCCGCATGCTGAAAGGCGGCGTCATCATGGACGTGGTGAACGCCCAGCAGGCCCGCGTCGCCGAGAAGGCGGGCGCCTGCGCGGTCATGGCGCTCGAACGCGTGCCCTCGGATATCCGCGCCCAGGGCGGCGTGGCCCGCATGAGCGACCCCGCGCTCATCATCGGCATCCGCAAAGCGGTCAGCATTCCCGTCATGGCCAAAGTCCGCATCGGCCACGAGACGGAGGCGCGCATCCTGGAAGCGCTGGAGGTGGATTTCATCGACGAATCCGAAGTGCTCACGCCGGCCGATCCGTTCGACCACGTCGACAAGAGCGGTTTCAAAGTGCCGTTCGTGTGCGGTGCGACGAATCTGGGTGAAGCGCTGCGCCGCGTCGCCGAAGGTGCCGCGATGATCCGCACCAAGGGCGAAGCCGGCACCGGCAACGTCATCGAGGCGGTGCGCCACCTCAAGTCCATCAACAAGGAAATCGCCGCGCTGAAGACCATGACTCCGTCGCAGCTTTCGGCCTACGCCAAAGAGCAGCGCGCGCCGCTGGAACTGGTGAAGCGCGTGAAGGCCGACCAGCGCCTGCCGGTGGTCACGTTCGTGGCCGGCGGCATCGCCACTCCCGCCGACGCCGCACTGCTGATGCAGCTGGGTGCCGAGGGCGTGTTCGTGGGATCGGGTATTTTCAAAGCCAAGAATCCGGCCAAGGTCGCCGCCGCCATCGTGCAGGCCACCGTGCATTTCAAAGACGCCAAGATGCTGGCCAAGATTTCGGAAGGACTCGGCGAAGCCATGCCGGGCAAGGAAATCGACACGCTGCCGGTGAAGATGGCCGGCCGCGGCTGGTAATCAGGCGTGGTTCGCCAGCCATTGAATCAACAACCGTACGGTTGCGACCATGTTTGCGGGGTCCAGGTTTTGGCGGAGATCGGTCGGTTTGTTGGCGGTGGTGCACGTATCCATGAGTTTGCGGTACTTCTCCTCGGAGCCGAGCTGCTCGGCCAGCACGGCGTAGGCCTCCGGAGAGAAGCCGATCAGGGTGGTCGCCGGGATGTTCTTCTTCAGGAACGGAACATGGTCGGAGCTGACGGGGATCTGTTTCCCGTCGATGGGATACAGCGGAACCCCCGCGTCGCTGCCCGCTTGCCAGAGCTCCGTCACCAGATCGTGGTTGCCGTCGGTCTGCATGACGAACAAGTCCCTGCCTCCGAGCGCATCCAGGTTCACCATCCTGGCCGGCACTTGTTCGGGGGGCTGTTCCACGTATGACCTGCTGCCCCACAAGCCGCGCTCTTCCATATCGAACGTGCCGAAGCGGCAGGAATCGGCGAGTTCGCTGCCCCGCAGCAAGCGCGCGATTTCCAGCGAGACGGCCATGCCGGTGATGTTGTCGTTCACTCCCTGGCCGGCACAGTAATCGGAGTGGCTGCCGAACAGGACGCGCGGCTCCAGCGCGTTGCGCGATTTGGCGAGCACGTTGTAGCCGGTGCCATCTTTCACGGCGAAGCCTTGCAGGCGAGTCTGCCAACCGTACTCCTGCATCTTGGCTTCGTAGACGTCGCGCCGTTTTCGGGAGCGCTCCAGGCACGGCTCGAACCCGCCTTCGCGGTTCACGGTCGCGGTCAGCGATTCCGAAACGGCGCACAGCTCATCCACGGTCTCCATCAGCCGGTGTTCGCTCACGTTCATGATGCGCACCATACGATAAAATTTCTCTACGTCAACTTCTTGGCCCTTCCGGGGCGTCGGAAGCGGGGAGTGCCTGACGAAACGGAACGGTGTACACTGGAGGTCTCATGCTCGTTGGCGTTCTGGCATTTCAGGGAGACTTCGCGGAGCACCTACAGGTGCTCTCGGACATGGGCGTGGCGTGCGTGGACGTGCGCAACGCCGCCGATTTGGCGAAAGTCAGCCGGCTCATCATTCCGGGCGGCGAGAGCACGGTCATCGCGCAGTTCCTCACCACCACCGGCATGGGCCGCGAGATCCGCCGCCGCGTGCTGCGGCCCGGTAAGAACGACCGCCTGGCGGTCTACGGCACGTGCGCGGGCGCCATCCTGCTCGGGCGCCGCGTCACCGGCAAGAACGCGCCGTCGCCGCTGGGGCTCATCGACATCGACCTCCAGCGCAACGCCTACGGTGAACAACTCGACAGCTTCCAGGCCGATCTGAAAGTGACGGGCATCCCGGGGCCTATCCGCGCCTCGTTCATCCGCGCGCCCAAGATCACGCGCGTCGGCAAGGCGGTGGAGGTGCTGGCCAAGCACGACGGCCTGCCGGTGCTCGTGCGGCAGGGCAACGTGCTCGTCGGGACGTTCCACCCCGAAGTCCGTGGCGAGAAGAAGATCCACGAGCTGTTCGTGGGGCTGTAGGCGCGTTTCTTGCACCGTCGCCAAACGGCGCTATCATGCGCCCCCCGTAGGCTTTCCTGCGGAATCGCTCTTTCAGGCAGCTTCCTCCGTTTCGCCCCGCGTTCGCCGGGCCGGCACGGGGGAAGCAACGGTTACTCCGCCCCCGGTCCGATAGGCCTCCATTGGGAGGGTTGAGTCGATGATGCCTTCGTTACCCGTCTGTGTTCGTCTGCCGCACGATGTCGCCTACAGCGACTGCGGCAAGAAGACGAACGTCCCGGCCGGCACTGCCATCGATTGGCTGACGGTCGTGAATATTTTTTCACCTTCGGCGCTTGATCTCGTTCCGAGTGAGCCGTACGAGTCCCTGAAAGTCGGGGCACTGCAGTACTTCACGTGGGGCGGCAGGACGACCAAGAGCCTGCGGATCA
>DAORHV010000028.1:0-9217 GCA_035438175.1 Candidatus Peribacteria bacterium | reverse complement strand
GACGCACAGGCCCGAGTGCACGATGGAACGCGTGCCGGCGTGCAGCTTCAGCATGCGGCGGGCGTCGGCTTCGTCGACCGGCTTCTCCAGGCGCAGTCCCTTGTTATCCACCACCAGCGTGTCGCAGCCGATGACGTACGCGCCGCGGTTCTTGGATGCCACCTCCTCGGCCTTCAGGCGCGCCAGCGTCACCGAACGCTCGGCCGGATCGACGACCGTGCAGGCCTCTTCGTCGACCGTACTGGGGATGATGTCGAATTCCAGGCCAAGGCCAGCCAGCAGCATTTTGCGCTGCGGACTGGCGGAGGCGAGGATCAGGCGATGACTCGCCATAATTAGCGGAGGATATCCAGGGCGCGCTGCAACTGCGCATCGCGGTCGTCGGCGGTCACGGCCACGTCGGGCTTGATGCCGATGCCGTCGACCTTGTTGCCGAGCGGCGTGAAGTAGTTGGCGATGGTGAGCTTGAGCGCTTCACCGCCGCTGAAGGAAATGACTTCCTGGACGCTGCCCTTGCCGAACGACTGCTCGCCGACGATGGTGGCGCGCTTGTAGTCCTGCAGGGCGCCGGCCACGATTTCGGAGGCACTGGCCGAACCCTTGTTCACGATGACGACCATTTTCACGCTGTCGGGAACCGTGGGGCCGTTGGCGGTGACTTCGTTGTGCGAATCGGTCGGCGACTTCACCTGGGCGACGATGCTGCCGAGCGGCACGAAGTTGCTGACGGTCACGTCGGCGGCGTCCAGCAGTCCGCCCGGGTTGTTGCGCAGGTCGATGACGATGCCCTTGGGCTTCTTGGCGGCGATGTCCGTGAAGATGGTGCGGATCTTGCCTTCGGTGATCTCGCCGAACTGCAGGATAGTGACGATGGCGATGTCACCCTGCCACTTCACGTCCACCTCCGGAATGCTGACCACTGCGCGCTGCACGCGCACGGTGAAGTCGTTGCCCGAACGGCGGATCTTCAGTTCCACGAACGTGTCCTTGGGACCGCGGATGAAGGCGACGGCCTTGTCCAAACCGATGCCGGTGAGCACGTGTCCGTCGGCTTCCAGGATCTGGTCGCCGGTCTTCAGGCCGGCTTTCTCGGCCGGAGAACCGGGCAACGGAGCCACGACCATCACGGCGCCCGCCTTGTCCTCGACATGGGCGCCGATGCCGGTGACTTCGCCCTTGATGCCGTTGCTGAACTCGCTGGCGCCGACCGGGCGGAAGAAGGTGGAATACGGATCGTTCAGACCCTTCACCATGCCTTCGATGGCCTGGTAGGCGGCTTCGTCGTTGTCGATCTGGTCCTTCTTGTAGTAATCGCGCTGGATGATCTGCCACACGGCTTCCATGAGCTCCTTCTTGGGAACCTGCGGCACGTCACCGGTGTTGACCTGCACGGTGAACTGCTCGGGCACGGCCTTGCCGGCGGCCTGCAGCAGCGAGGAAGCCTCGGTGCCGGTGAGCTTGTCGGCCAGACCGAACGAGTCGGCGCGGACGGGGTTCATCCATTTGAGGGCGATGGCGTTCTTCACCGCCTGGATCTGGCGGGTGGTCTTCACGTCCTTGAACGCCGAGATGTCGGCGTCCTGGCGCTTGCCGATGAGCTGCGTAAGCACATCGATTGCCTCACCGCGCGTGATGGGGGTATTCAGGTTGTACTTCACGGTCACGGGCCCGAATGCCTCCAGCGCACCGCTGTTTTTCGCCAAACAAAGGGTGGCCTTGCGGCCTTTGGGGTAGCGGGTGTAGAGCAGCGTGCAGTCATCGCTCTTGCGGAGTCCGATGACTTCGGCCGACCACGTCAGGAAGTCGACGCGCGACACGGTGTCGGCAGAAACGTTGACGATCTCGCTGACCGGACGCGCGAACGCTGCGGCGGGCGACAGGAGTTCGACGGCAACGAACAGAATCGCCAGGGATTTGCGCATGGACATGATGACGGATGGGGAAACCCGTTGCAGAAAGAACGCGAAGCGGGGTACCGCGTATGGTACGCGTCGGCATGGGGCGTGACAACCGTGACCCCTTAATCTTCCCTTAGTTCAGGAAGGTCTGCGTTTCGATGATGGAACCGAACTCCTTCATGTCCTCCTTGCGGGCGAACAGGTACACCAGCAGCCACAGTCCGCCGACCACGTAGAGCACCGCCGGCACGAGCGTGATGGCGATGCTGCTCAGGAACGAACTCTGGTCGGCGCCGATCAGCGCGCCGATGCTGGCCGGGTTGCCGGGCAGCACGTCGGGCAGCGATACGGTGAAATCGAACGCTCCGTGCAGCAGTACCGCCGCGCCGATGCCGAGCGCCATCTGGAAGCGGCCGTAGACCGCCTCGGTGCGCAGATCGAGCAGCTTGCGGATCCAGTTGATGACCGGGTGCACGTTGCCCTGGGCAAACTGGTCCCGCAGCAGCGGCGAAGCGAAGTACGCCAGACCGAAGAAGTAGCCCAGCACGCCGGTGGACAGGATGTGCACCATGTTGGTGAGCACCGCGCGGCCGATGACGTTGCCGATGAACGCGCCCCACATGGGCGTCTGTGGATGGATGAGGTAGTTGCGCACGAAGCCCACGAAGTAGGTGGGGTTCACCAGGTTTTCGGCGAAGGCGAAGCCGATGGCCACGATGATCGCCAGCTGCATGGCGTCGTCGACCGAACGGAAGAACGACTTGCTGCTGTGGCGCAGCACCCAGTACTTGGAGACTTCTTCGATGATGCCGACAATCAGATACGTGACCAGGGTGGTCAGCACGATGGCCAGCGTGCTCTTCAACCCCACGCCGTCGAGCAGCGTGGTCTTCACGAACGCGTTGGCGCTGGTGCCGAAGCTGAGCGGCACGACCTTGAACAGGAAGAAGTTCAACTGGATCGAATGCGTCATCAGGTCGTTGTAGAACAAGATGGGCGCTGTCGACAGCATGCCGGCGAAGAACGCCAGGAACACGATGCTCAGGCGCTGCCTGTGGTACGACAGGAACAACTTGCACCAGATGATGACCGGCACCACGGCCACCAATGCAGCCAGCGTGGTGGCGAACAGCACCTCGCCGGTGGCGTGCCGCAGGATGGCATAAGTGACCCAGAATACGAACGTGCCGAGCACGGTGGCCTTGATGCTCGCACTCCAGGGTCCGAACAGGAACCGCCACGAGACCACTACGCAGACCACACCCAGCGCGACCAGGAACGGATCCTGCTGGATACCCGTCTCGAAGATGGCGCGTTTGAAGGCGATAAGGATCCAGGTGACGACCGTGCCGAGCACGAACGCGAAGAAGTAGCGGTAGCGGTCTTTAGAACCGTGCCAGCGCGCCTGGTCGAAGATGCCGAACGCAACGATGGCCAGGAACACGAACAACGAGCGGTAGGCGGTGGATTTATCAACCACGCTTGTCAGCAGCACGGTGCCTTTGCCGTACTGCATCGACAGGAAGATGACGACCGCGGTTGCGGCCACCGCGCCGAGCATTACCTTCATGCTCGGCAGGTACGGATGCTTGTTCTCCACCTCGGCCAACGACTGCGTGTCGACCGACGAGATGTTCATGGCGCCCGTCCAGATCCGGATGAGGAGGAACGCGACGACGAGAACGCCGATGATGATCGGGATGGTCATGGAGTTGATAAAATCTTAGGATTATAGCAGATTTTTGGCTTCTGATAAAGCAGGACACGGCTTCGAAGATGCAAAGACTCCTTGAACTCCGCAAAACTGCCCGTTTCCTGCTATGCTCTGGGCCGCTTCCCACCCTTCACCTGTGCCAGCAACCACCCTCGACCAGATCGTCTCGCTCGCCAAACGCCGCGGATTCGTCTTCCCGGGCTCCGAGATTTACGGCGGACTGGCCAACACCTGGGATTACGGCCCGCTCGGCATCGAGCTGAAGAACCGCGTGCAGAAGCTGTGGTGGAAACGTTTCGTGCGCAGCCGCCAGGACATGGTGGGCCTGGAAAGCGGCATCCTCATGAATCCCAAAGTCTGGGAGGCAAGCGGCCACGTCGGCAACTTCGGCGACCCGCTGGTGGACTGCAAGAAGTGCAAGCAGCGCTTCCGCGGCGACAAACTCATTGAAGAAAAAATCGGAGTGGAGGCCGCCGCCATCCTGAAGCTGGACCAGGTCCAGCCGATGCTGATGGCCGAGAAGATCGCCTGCCCCAACTGCAAGAGCGTGGATTGGACCGTCGCCAAGAAATTCAGCTTGATGTTCAAGACCGAACAGGGCGTCATTGAAGGCGAAGGAAACGACATTTACCTGCGTCCGGAGACCGCCCAGGGCATGTTCGTGGACTTCAAGAACATCGCCGGCTCCATGCGCAAGCGCCTGCCGTTCGGCATCGCGCAGGTCGGCACCGTGTTCCGCAATGAGATCACGCCCGGCAACTTCACGTTCCGCACCCGTGAGTTCCAGCAGATGGAAATCGAGTACTTCATCCAGCCCGGCACCGAGGGCGAACACTTCGAACAGTGGAAGAAGGACATGTGGCAGTGGTGCATGGACATCGGGCTGTCGCCCGAGCGCCTGCGCGTCCGCGAGCACACCAAGGAAGAGCTCTCGCACTATTCCAGCCGCACGCTGGACATCGAGTACATGTACCCGTGGGGCTGGGGGGAATTGTACGGCTTGGCCAACCGCTCGGACTTCGACCTGACGCAGCACGAGAAGTTCTCGGGCCAGGATTTGAAATACGTCGATCCGGAAGATCCGAAGAACAAATTCCTGCCGTACGTGGTCGAGCCGACCTTCGGTCTGACGCGCACAGTGCTGGCCTTGCTGCTGGAGGCCTACGGCGAGGAAAAAGTTGCCGAAGACGACGTGCGCACGGTGCTGAAATTCGCTCCCGGCATCGCCCCGGTCGACGTCGCGATCCTGCCGCTGTCGAAGAAGGAACACCTCTCCGCCAAGGCACAAGAAGTGTACAAAAAAATTGTACAAGAGACGGACCTGAACGTGGATTACGACTTCACCGGCAGCATTGGAAAACGCTACCGACGCCAGGATGAAATCGGCACCCCGAAGTGCATTACGGTCGACTTCGGCACACTCGGCGAAGACGCCGAACAGGGTGCCAAGGATACCGTGACCATCCGCGACCGAGACACGCTGAAACAAGAGCGCGTGAGCATCGGCGAACTGATCGCGAAATTGAAAAACTAGGACTCCGAAGACTCCAACGATTCCGAAGAAGCGACGCCTTCCTCATCCTGAGGTTGTCGTCTTCTTCGGAGGATGGACACGGGATGGAGTGTCGCGCATCTGGCCGGTGCCGTCGCGCTCCCGCCGAAGCAGTCCGTGAAAATTTCAAAGAAATTTAGGACTGCGAGGCGCGTGGAGCGCAGGCCAGCCGACCTGCCGCGCGACGTTTTTGCTCCACTTTTTTAAAAAAGTGGAAAGAAGAAACCCCGCCTCATCATCATTTTCTTGACCGCAACCGCAGACGCTTTAGAGTCACAAGCAATCTCCTCCCCACAATCTCCATGCACATGAAGCGAATGTACGGTGCCGTCGCCCAAGGCAATTCCATCCGTCAGAAGGAAACCCCGGCCCGGCCGTGGGAACAGCCCGAAGCACGCAACGGCCGCAACGCCGCAACGGAAGGAGTCGACGAGCATCTGAGCGACCTCGGCAAATACCTGAAAGGCAAATTGCAGGCGGTCATGGCGTACCTCAGCAGCGGCAAGGAAGACGAACAAACCGCCTGAGCGCTTGCACAAAGGCCACCGGAACCTGTATAAAGCGTCTACCGCCACCCTGGCGGCTCGCTCCCGATTGATCGCTGCGGTCCTGACTCCGAAAGGAGGATCCTCCGCGCTCGGCGAGAAGATGTCGGGAGTTTGAACCCAAGGACCACCCATCACCAGAGCAACCGACTGCGCGTACGTCGTGCTCATTCCCCCTTCTACAATGCCGATTCCGTCGGAGAAAGATTTGGTCCAGGCCGCTTGCCACTTCGGCCACCGCAAAGAAAAGTGGAACCCCAAGATGAAGCAGTACCTGTTCGGTGTCCGCCGCGGCATCCACATCTTCGACCTGGCCAAGACGCACAAGGCGCTGGTGAAGACCTGCGACGAACTGAAGGCCCTGCAAAAGAGCGGCAAGACGATCCTGTTCGTCTCGACCAAGCTCCAGTCGCTGCAGCCGATCGAACAGCTTTCCCGCGCCACCGGCCAGCCCGTCGTGACCAAGAAGTGGGTTCCGGGCCTGCTCACCAACTGGGCCACCCTGAAGCACCGCATCCGCTACTACCTGGATCTCCAGAATTCGTTCAAGACCGGTGAAGTGGAGAAGTACACCAAGAAGGAGCAGACCCAGCTCCGCAAGGAACTGGCCAAGCTGGATTCCGCCCTGTCCGGCGTGGCCGGCATGACGGGCCTGCCCGACGCCATGTTCGTCGTCGACGCCGTCCGCGACCGCGTCGCCGTTCTGGAAGCCAAGAAAATCGGCCTGCCGCTGTACGGCATCTGCGACAGCAACGCCGACCCGGACGCGTTCAAGGTGTTCATCCCGGCCAACGACGACGCCGTGAAGTCCATCGCCCTCATCCTGAAAACCGTGCAGGACGAGCTGGCCGCCGACCGCGCCTCCTCCAAGGGCGACAAGGACGTCGATGCCTAATCCCCTTCCGTTTTCTTCCACCTTTCCACCAACAATCATGGCTGTCACCCCCGCCCAAGTAGCCGAACTCCGCGCCCGCACCGGTGCCGGAATCCTGGATGCCAAGAACGCCCTCGACGAAGCCAAAGGCGACGCCGAGAAAGCGATCGAGATCCTCCGCAAGAAGGGTCAGGCCCAGGCCGTGAAGAAGGCCACGCGCGACCAGCGCGAAGGAGGCATCTTCATCGCTTCTTCCGACAAGAAGGCCGCGCTCGTCTTCGTGAAGTGCGAGACCGACTTCGTCGCCCGTTCAGAACCGTTCCTGAAACTCGGTCAGCTGCTCGCCCAGACCCTGCATGACAAAGGCCAGGCCGCACTCGACGCCCTCGTGAAGGAGAAGATGTCGGCTGCCGTCATGGAGCTCGGCGAGAACGTCTCGCTCGGCGAGACCAAGGTCGTGGAAGCCGGCGTGGTCGGCACCTACGTCCACAGCAACCGCAAGATCGGCGTGGTCGTCGGTCTGGACGCCGGCACGGCCGAACAGGCCACCGACGCCGCCATGCATGCCGCCGCCATGAACCCGACCTACGTGAAGCCCGAGGAAGTCTCGTCGGATTCCGTGAACAAGGAGCGCGAGATCTGGAAGGAACAGCTCGCCAAAGAGAAGAAGCCGGCTGAAATCATGGAGAAGATCATGCTCGGCAAAGAGAAGAAGTTCCGCGAGGAGAACGCGCTCATCACCCAGCCGTTCGTCAAGGACCAGGCCCAGACCGTCGGCAAGATGCTCGGCAAGTCCAACGTCACGGCTTACGCCCGCGTCGCCGTCTAATTCCGACTCCCAGATTACAAAAGCCGGAGGATCAACCTCCGGCTTTTTTGTTCGTGACGCGAAGTAACCTTTCGTTTTGCCACGTTTTGGAGTATGATGTGTCTAATGGCCATGCACGACGTACTCATCGCCGAAGACGACACGGTCCTGCGCGATCTCTATCTGCGCAAGTTCAACAAGGACGTGTACGCGGTCCGCACCGCCAGCAACGGCCAGGAGGCTTTGGCGCTGATTCAAGCCAAGAAGCCGGACTTGCTATTGCTCGACATCAACATGCCGGTGCTGGACGGATTCGGCGTGCTCGAGAAGATGACCCCCGAGATGCGCACCTTCCCGGTGATCATCCTCACCAACTTCGCCGACCAGGCCAATCGCGACCGCGGTGCCGCGCTGAAGGTGGATGACTACTTCGTGAAGAAGGACATGACGATCAAGTCTCTGATGGAAATGGTCGAGCGCTTGCTGAAGAGCAAGGCCGCTTAATACCCCAGCCGCAGCCGTGACGCTCTTTCAAAAAGGGTGTTTTTCTGCTATAATCAGAGGATTATGCGAATTTCCAAATACACAACCTTCCTCGCGGTCCTTGCCCTGCTCTGTGCGGGAACGGCGATCGTGCTGCTGGCGGAGCGCATCGGAGGCCAAGCGCCGGAACTGTCGCATTCCGACGGCGCGGCGATATTGGCTGCGGCATTGGTGTCGCTCGGGCTGCTGATGCTGGTGATTTGCGTGGTTGAACAGTGGCACTCCATCGCCAAGCATCGGCGCGCATTGACGTCGTCTCTGGCGCATGTGGAAACCCATGGCTTACGTTTGCCGGGCCGCAACGAGATCCTACACAGCGCTGTCTTCAGCCTTGCGGTCTGCATTTTGGCCGCTCAGTTCGGCGCGGTGGTGTACGCCTTTTTGCCCCCCGGTTTCACGCTATTCAGCAGCAGCCTGGAATCCAAGACCACCATTGCGGTGGTCATGCTGGACGCCGATGGTGACGGAGACCTGGATTATGCAGCTGCCAACAACGACAACTCCGATGCGACCAAAATCGACTACTACGCGAACGACGGCACGGCGGCCTTCGCCCATCCGCCTGCATTCGGTGCCTCGAATACGGCGAATTCCCTGCATGCCGGGGACATCGATAACGACGGCGATATCGATTTGGTGGGCTTGCGCACGCCATTGACCGTGTCGACGTTCACGAAGTACATCAACGACGGCAGCGGCAACTTCAGCGGCACGAACTTCTTCGTCAGCGGCAACCCGGTCTACACCGAATTCGCACTCGCGGATTTGGATCAGGACGGCGACTTGGACGTGCTTGGTTGCCCAAATTCAGGCAGCAATTTGTCCGTCCTCAAGAACAACGGCTCCGGAGTCTTTACGCAGACGGGCTCGTACTTGCCAGCCTGTACGCACATTGTTTCCGCAGATTTCGACAGCGACGGCAAAATGGATGCGGCGATGTTCACCGCTTCGGCACTCAACGTGTACAGGAACACCGGCACCGGATCATTCTCCCAGCTCGTGTTCTTGGGCGGTACGCACGACTACGCGCTGGCCGCCGGAGACATCGATGGCGACGGCGACATCGACCTTGTCGCCTCGGACAGCCTTAGCAACCAGGTGACCACGCATTTGAACAACGGCCTAGGGACCGCCTTCGTGACCGGACAAACGTTCGGCAACGTCGTACAGCCCCGCTCGCTGGCGCTTGGCGACATCGATAACGACGGCGATCTGGACTTGGAACTCGGCGGAGCCGATCCGTTTTCAGTCACCAACGGCGGTAACACGCTGTGGTTGAACAA
>DAORHV010000027.1:0-9364 GCA_035438175.1 Candidatus Peribacteria bacterium | reverse complement strand
AGCTCCCCGTATCGACCCAGAAGCGGTATTTGCCGTCGATGAACGGGGTACTGTACTGGGTGAAAAAAGGGTTGCCGCCGTTCCCCGCCGATTCGAGCCGCGCCCGCCAGCCGGACAGCAGCATCTCGGTCGCATCGGGCTGACAATCAGTGTCTGCATCGATGACCGTGGTACCCTGCAGGGTTTGTTGCGCGGCGAAGGTGTTGGACGAGATAGCGAAGAGGTGTTCGCAGGTCTCCACATTCCCGCATCCGTCCTCCACGATCCATTTCATTTTGTGCTGGCCGGGCGGGAATTGCGGTGTAGTCCAGGCGCCCGGCTCAGCCAGGGTGTTCCACATCAAGGTGGCCGTTACGGTGTCGCCAACCACTGTTTGGCGGATGGCGAAGCGGTACTTTTCGTCCGCTGAAATAGGTCTTATCGTTCGCCTGGCAGATGGTCATGGAAGAGCCGCGCTACACCCCGGTCGCCCGCGCGGTCATCGACTTCACCGGCAAGCCGCTGTTCCTGGGCTGCGCCGCCGTACTGGCCTTCATCCTGCTGGCATCGCTGCTGGCGCTCATCCCGCCGCGTTCCGCCAAAAAGAAATGAAGATCCGCCTGTTACCGCTGGCCCTGGTCCTGCCGCTCACGCTGTTGCTGAGCGGTTGTCTGGGCGACGTCATGGAAGTGTTCTGCGACAACGCGCCGGAAGCCATGATGGGCGACGGCGAAGGGGGAGCCGACCATTGCCATCAGGCTGCCGCCATCCAGGAAGGCGATCCGTCGGTATGCGAGAAGGTGGAGGGCAAGCGCTTCAACGGCAGCAACCCGCCCAAGGACAAATGCTTCCTGGAGATCGCCGAGAACACCGGCGACATCAGCGTGTGCAAACGCATCGAAGGCGGCTTCATGAGTTACTCGCAGGAGGAGTGCGAGCGTAATACCCTCAAGACCCATGGCCCCGAGGACTGCAAAGACGGCGAGAATGAAGCGGCCTGCCGCCAGGCCTACGGAGAGGCCGGCCGTGGCTGCGGCGAGGGGTACATCTACAACATCAACAAGCACGAATGCCACCTCGCCGAGACGGCGTCCTCGTCCTCGGAGACGGGCAGCGATGACGGCATCGACAGCAAGGTAAAAGACGACTTACAGACCATCGGCGACGCCGCCAAGGGCAAGTACATGGACCTGCTCGGCAAGGCGATCGACGAGGAAACCGATCCCGGCAAGCTGGATGGATTGCAGGCCTACAAGGAGTTTTTGGAAAAGGCCGGCGACAAGATCGATTCGGCGCAGGCCAGCTGGGAAAAAATGGAGAAACTGAAGAAAATCTTTCTGGATTCGTACGATTCGTCCATGGACATCGACAAGATGCCGGTCGAGAAGATCTTGGAGAAAGGCCTGTTCGACCGCATGAAGGACAGGTTGTTCGGCGGCAAGGAAGAGACACCGCAGCAGAAGGAGATCTCGGCGGCAGACGACGCGCTGTCGGTATACGAGGCCATGCTCAAGCGCCAGGCCGACATCGACTATCTGAAGAAAGACAAGCTCAGCCGCCTGAAAGACGAGGTGTCGTCGGCGGTGCAGGAAGATCTGACCGGCCGCGTGACCGAACCGGTGAAGGAAATCGTCGCCGACATCGCCGGCCACGGCATGCTCGCGGTGAGCATCGTGGACCATGCGCTGACGTCGTTCCAGGAGACTGCCAAGAAGGAGGCGTTCCTGGATCTTGCCAAGGCCTACAACCGCCGCCGGGACGACCTGGCGCAGAAGCACCCGGACTGGACGCCCGAAAAACTGCACGAGACGACCGTGGCGCAGGTGAAGGAGGATCCGTACCAGGACAACACGAACACCGGCTTCGTGAAATTCGGCAACATCCTGGAAAACAAGGACTGCCAGGACGCCGGCCAGCCGCTGTGCATCGATAATCGTGTATGGTGGACCGCGATGGACAAGACCTACCAACATGCCAAGAAATAATCTTTCCTTCCCCCTCACGCATGACCTCCGATCCCCGCGCACAGTTCACCAAGCATGCCGCCGCCATCGAGGCCTGGATGCTCCCGCTGTTCCAGAAAGCCCCCCATCTGCCGCAGAACGCCCGCCAGACCGTGGTGGACGTCGCTCCCTGGCTGGCGTTGATCGGCGGAGTGCTCGGCCTGGCTGCCGTGTTCTCGGCCAGCGCGTTCACGTCCATGCTGTTTACGTTCTCGTTCTTCCGGTACGGCATCTTCCCGCTGTTGTACGTCGTCTCCATGCTGTGCGTCTTTGCCGCCGCGCTGCTCGAACTGATGGCCTACCAGCCGCTGACCCAGCGCCGCAAAGCCGGCTGGAACTTCATGTTCTACGCCCTGCTCATCAACGTCGTTTCGTTCGTGCTCAGCATCTTCGCCGGATACGGCAACGGCGGCCATATCATCGGATTGCTGGTGGGTTTCTGGCTCTTGTTCGAAGTCCGCGACGCGTACAAGGCGTAAATAGCCGCTTTCCTGCTGTGCCGCTGGTCGAAGGGGTTGTCGTCGAAACCCGGCTGATTGAACAACGCGGCGGTGACGCTGTGCGCGGGGCTCATCCGCAGCAGATGACGGGAGCTGATCCTTGCTTTCATGGCAGAGCTTTTTTGCGTGATCATGGCTTTTAGAAGACGTCTTTGCCGCCTCCGCGGCTTCATGAGTTGACAGAATGTGCATACGAAGTACATTCGCACGCAAGATGCTTCATATGGTCACCAACGGCGCCACGCTTTCCGAGGCTGCGACGGACGCGGACATCATTGCCATGGGCATCAATCCGTCCAAATCCCAGCTGCACCAGGGGCATTACCTCACTCTCTACCAAGCCGCCGCCGCCACGCTGGCGCGCCGCGACCGGCGTGCGATCGCGTTCGTGGATGACCGCGAATACCATTTCAACGGTGCGAGCGTGCGGCCGGGTGAATCCGCGCGGTACCCGAAAACGGCAGTCGTGCTGGAGGTGCAAAGGCTTATGCATGATTTCATCCAGCGTCTGGCCGACCAGCTTGGCGAGCACTCCCTGCCGGACAGGATCGCCGTGAAGCGGATGTCGGATCATATGGCCGAGTCGTTTGACGGCGTCTCACAAGGCGGTGAGCTCTATGCGTTGCTCGCGGATCAGCGGCGGTTGCTGGAGGAGGCATTCGAGTTCAACCAAAACGACAGCGGCAAACGCCACATGGTGCGCCCGGTGTGCCCGAGCTGCGAATACGGCCCAACGTCGGAAGAGCTCATCGGCATGGAGCGCGGCCGCATCCGCTCCGATTGCCAGCGAGCGACATGCCGGTACGGCGAGTATTCCGTCCGGGTGGCGGATGGAGAGAGCAACTGGGGCATGCATTACGCCATCGATCCGCTGCGCGATATTTTCATCGCCAAGCACGCGGATGCCCGGGTACTGCACGTGTTCGGCGGCGACTACGGCGTGAGCTGGGGCCGCTCGTTCATGCCGAAGGCCCAGCGTCTCAGCCTGCTTGCGGATATGATCGGCGAGGGCGCGCGCGTGGACCATTTCGTGGGTCCGATGCTCATCCGCAACGGCGAGAAATTGGCCAAATCCCACGGCCATGCCAGCGAGCCGCTCAGCGTGAAGGAGCTGCAGGAACTGCTGGACGGCAACCGGCCGTACATCGAAGTGTAATCACTCGTAGCGCAGCGCCTCGATGGGCCGCAGCTTGGCCGCTTTGTACGCCGGCAGCATGCCGAAGAAGATACCCACGCCGGCCGAGAAGCCGAATGCGAGCAGCACGTACGATGGCTCGATGGTCGCGTCGAGCGCGAACTGTGCCTTCATGATCCATGATCCCACGAAGCTGATGCCGATGCCGATGAGTCCGCCCAGCACACCCAGCACCGTGGACTCGATGAGGAACTGCAGCAGAATGTCGCGCTTCTTGGCGCCGATGGCCTTCCGGATGCCGATCTCGCGCGTCCGTTCGGTGACGGACACCAGCATGATGTTCATGACGCCGATGCCGCCGACCAGCAGCGAAATCGCCGCGATGCCGCCGAGCAGCAGCGTGAACGTGCCGGTGACCGCGCTCAGGGTCTGCACGGCGTCGGCCTGGTTGAGCACCGTGAAGTCCTGGTTCTTGGCGTCCAGGATGCCGTGCGAATTCATGAGCACGGCGGTGACGACCTGCTGCACGCGGGTCATGTCCTCGGCTTTGGCGACCGAGATGCTGATGGAGCTCAGTACCTCCTTGCCCGTCACGCGCTGCTGCATGGTGGGCAGCGGGATGAACACCACGTTGTCCTGGCTGGCCGAACCCTGGCCGCCTTTGCTTTTCATTACGCCGATGACGGTGAAGATGTTGTTGCCGATGCGGATGTCCTTGCCGAGCGGGTCGGGTTCGCTCGGGAACAGGCTGGTCAGGACTTCGGTGCCGATGACGGCCACTTTGTCTTTGTCCGTCACGTTCTGGGCGCTGATGAACGTGCCGTACTCCACCTGGGCGTTGCGCACGGCCAGGTATTCCGGAACGGTGCCGATGATGCTGGCGTTGGTGTTGGCACTGCCGTAAATCAGCTGGGCGTTGCCGCGCAGCTCCGGCTCGATGCCGCTGATGCCGGTGACCGCGGCGCGGATGTCCTCCGCATCGGTGCCGGGCAGCGTGCTGGTGGCACCGCCTCCGCCACCGCCCCCGAAGCGCACGTTGGTCTGGTTCGGGCTGCCGGGCGACACCGTGAGCAGGTTGGTGCCCAAACTTTGGATTTGCGACGTGATGCTGCGCTGCGCGCCTTGGCCGATGGCGACCAGCAGCACCACCGACGTGATGCCGATGATGACGCCGAGCATGGTCAGGCCGGAGCGCAACTTGTTGGAGTTAATGGACCCGAGCGCGTTGCGGATGTTCTCGAGGATGTTCATGCCTTCGGATGGAAAATCAGTCCGTCTTGGATGTGAATGGTGCGGTGGGCGAACGCGGCCACGGTGGGCTCGTGCGTCACCATGATGATGGTCTTCCCGCTCTTGTTGAGTTCGGTGAGGATGCCCATGACTTCGCGGCCGGTCTTGGTGTCCAACGCACCGGTCGGTTCGTCGGCCAAGATGATGGCCGGGTTGGTCACCAGCGCGCGGGCGATGGACACGCGCTGCTGCTGTCCGCCGGAGAGTTCGCTGGGGTTATGCGAAATACGCTCGCCGAGTCCCACGATGCCGAGCGCCTCTTTGGCGCGGTCGTGCGCCTGCGCGCGCGGCACGCCCTGGTACAGCAGCGGCTGCATTACCTGGCGCAGCGCATCCATGCGCGGGAGCAGGTTGAACGCCTGGAACACGAAGCCGATGCGCTTGCTTCGCACGTCGGCCTGGGCGTTCTCGTCCAGCGTGGCGACTTCATGTTTCTCCAGCACGTACGAACCCTTGGTGGGAATATCGAGTAATCCAATAATGTTCATCAAGGTGGATTTGCCCGAACCCGATGGGCCCATGATGGCCACGAATTCACCGGCGTTGATGGTGATGGAAATGCCTTTCAAAATCATCAGCTGCTCTTTCCCGAGCGGGTAGCTCTTCACGATGTCCCGCATGGTGATGATCGGCGTGGTGGTCATGCGGTTCAGCGGCCGGCCGCGCGGGTAGCGGCACCGAAATTACCGCCTCCTCCGCCACCCAGGCGGAAGATCTGCCCGGCGTTGGCCGAGCTGGCCGTGGCCGTCGTCGTCACGTTCACGGCCACGACGCTGTCGCCTTCCTGCAGCCCCGAAAGGATCTCGGTGACTTTGCCGTTGGTGGCACCGGTTTCCACGTCCACCGTCTGGCCGTTGGCTTTCTGCACGGTCGTCTTGCCGGCGGCGTCGCGCTTCAGCGCCAGGTTCGGCACCGTCAGCACGTTTTCCTTGCGGGTGGTTTCAATATCGACGGTGGTCGTCATGCCCGACAGAATCGTCAGTTCGGGCGGAGCCGGCATCTGTACCAGCACGTTGTACGAAATGACGTTGGATTGCACGATGGCCGTCGGATCGATGGTGCTGATGGTTCCCTTGAACGACTGGCCGGGCACGGCGTCGAAGGTGATGCTGGCCGGCATGCCGGTGCGCACGCGCACCACGTCGACCTGGTCGAGCGGAATGGTCACCAAAATCACGTCGGGGTTCTGCAGCACCAGGTATTCTGTGTCGCCGGTATCCAGCAGGTTATCGCCCACTTTGTAATCGATGTGCGTGATGATGCCGTCGAACGGCGCCACGAGTTCGTAGTCCGCGAGCGTCTGGGCGGCCTTCTGTACGCTGGTGGCGCGCTGGCTGAGGTCGTTCTGCTTCAGCTTGATATTCACGTCGGTGGAGGTGGTCGTGGAGTTCAGCGCCATTTTCTCGGACTCGACCTGGTCCTGCAGTTTGGCCAGCGCGTCCTGCTTGGCGGCAAGATCAGCGGGCGTCTGCGTCTTCATGACTTTCAGGTCGTTCTCGGCCTGGTCCAGGTTGTTCTGGGCCGTTTTCACGGCGTCCTCCTTCTGCTGGATGGTGATGCTCGTCACGCTGCCGTGCACCGTGGTCAGGTCGGCCAGCGCGGTCTGCGCCTTCATGGCCAAATCGTCCGACGACGTGCGGGCGGAAATGGCACTGCTCTTCAGCGAGTTGATGTGCGTCACGGTGAAGTCGTGCGGATCCGAGGTAGCACCTTGCAGCATCTGGTAGGTGCTGTCGGCCAGCGTGTGCATGGCGTTGGCCACCGCGATCGCGTCGTTCAGCGCGGCCTCCAGCTTGGAGGTGTCCTGTAGCGTGCCCAGCTGGTTGCCGTACGCATCGCGCATCTTTCCGATGGCTTTCAGCGCGGTGTTGTAGCTGCGCAGCGTCTGGTCGGCCATGGAGTAGTCGCTGTAGAGACGGTAGTAAATCTGCACGTTGGTATCCTGATACTCATTCACGTGGCGGGCCGTGCTGTCGTTCACGAGAATTCCATACAGCGTGTCGAGCGAATCTTCGCTGCTGGTGAGCACGCTCTGCGCCGTCTGACCCAGGCTCTGCATTTCGGTGACGCGCGCTTTCTTCAAGTCGTTCTGCGCCTGCAGCAGCGCGGTCTCTTTTTCCTGCACCGCCTGCTCGGCGGCGGCCAGATCGGATGGCAGTTTCTGCTGCGAGACCATCAGCGCCTGCTGCGCCTGCTGGTACTGGCGCTCGGCATCGGTCATGGAATTCTGCGCGTCCAGAATGGATTTCTGTTTATCGGCCTGCAGCTGCTGGAGCTGAAGCGCGCTGGCGTTGGCGGCCAGTTGGGCCTGCCGCACATCGGCGAGCACCGAGACTTTGTCGAGTTCGGCGATGACCTGTCCTTTCGTCACCCGGTCTCCCTGCTTGAAGTTCACCTTCGCGACGGTGCCGCGCTGGTTGAACTTCAGCTGCTGTTCGCTGGCGAACGTCACCTTGCCCACCGCTTTCACCGACGAGACGATGGTCTGGCGCGAAGCGAAGGCGAGGCTAGTGGACGTTTGGGCCTGGCTGCCGCCTCGGCCGAACGCCATGTAGCCGCCGCCGAGTACCAGGGTGGCGGCCAATCCGAGCACGTAGCTGCGCGGCACGATGCCGGCGGCGAAAGTGCGAATGCGGGCCGGAACCGGAATGCGCTTCAGCGGCGCGGCGAGACGAGAGAAGAAGGAGGACATCAGCGGGTCGTGGAAGAAGAGGAGGAGAAAGACGTCATGGTGGACGATGATACGCTCACGGAGGCACCGCTGCCCGCGTTTGCGGACGAGGCGCTGGACTGCAGCATGGCGCCGGTGCCGCCGCGCGGACCGCGGCCGAAGCCGCCACCGCCGAACTGCACGCCGTGTTCCTGGGCGATCTGCTGCATGGTTTTACCGGCATCAAGTTCTTTCTGGAGGTCGGCTTCCGTCATACCCAGGCGTTCAGCCATACGGGCCGCATTCGGCATTCCGCCCTGCTGGAAGTTGCCGCCGCCCGGACCGCCGAAGCCGCCGCGGCGGGGCTGCAGCAAGTGCATGCCGCCGGCGATGAGGAGTAAGACGACGACGCCGGAAGCGACGCCGAGGCCGAAGGACTTAGCATGAATACCGCGCATTATAATGGGGGAAGAATCAAGTCTGCTGTTCCCACTCTAGAATGGCCGGATTAAGGGTTCATTAAGGAGTAGCATGAGTTTGGCAGCAGGCTGTGCAATATCAGCCTTAACCGGCTCTTAATCTTCGGTGGTTACAGTCATGGAACACGCGTATGCACATCCTCCTGATCGAAGACCAAGAGAAGCTGGCGGGGAACATCAAACAGTTCTTGGAACTGGAGCAATATGCCGTGACGCTGGCGCACGACGGTAAGGAAGGATTCGAGAAGGCCATGACCCAGCCAGTCGACCTGCTGATTTTGGACATCAACCTGCCGGGCATGGACGGCTATGTGGTGTGTTCCATGCTGCGCCAACACAAAAAGAACATGCCGATCCTCATGCTCACCGCGCGCGCCAAGCAACAGGAGGTTGTGCACGGACTGAATCTGGGCGCCGACGACTATCTGGCCAAGCCGTTCGATTTGGACGTGCTGCTGGCCCGCGTGCGGGCGTTGCTCCGCCGCAACGGCGGCGACAAGAGCCCCAAGCTCACCATCGGGGCCGTTACGCTGGACACCAACACCCAAGAAGTCCGTAAGAGCGACCGCAAGGTGGACTTGTCGCCCAAGGAATACGCACTGTTCGAATTCCTGCTGCGCAACAAAGGCGTGGTGCAGGAGCGTCCGCGCATCATCGATCATGTGTGGGGCGGCCGTGATGAACTCATGTTCTCCCAGACGGTGGACGTGCACGTGGCGTATTTGCGTCGTAAGCTGGGCAAGAGCGTCATCCGCACCGTACCCGGAAAGGGCTACATGATCCCCGCCGAGTAAACCATGTTCCGCCGCATCAGCCACACGATCGCTCTGCAGTTCACGGCCTTCGTGTTCCTGCTCTTTTTGGTGAACGGCATGTTGTTTTTGGCCGCCGACCTCAGCAACTCGCGACGCGAGCTGAACGGGCGCCTGCTGCGCACCGCGCACGCCATTTTGGAGTACGCCAAATTCGGCAGCCTGGATTTCCCGCACTTCCTGCCGCCGCCGCTGCGCGAACGCGTGCGCATCGCTGGCACCGACGGCGACATCCTGTACGCCGGAGGATTGTTCGACGACGTCCCGCTCGTCATGCAGCCGGGCATTTCGGCGGCCATCGTCCAGAACGAACGCTATGCGGTGCTGACCATGCCCATCGACGCCGAGGACGGTATCGAGGGGTATATCCAGGTAGCCGAAGTCGAACGCCTGCCCGTGAACGACCTGCCTGTGCGCGCGCTCATTTACCTGCTGGTCAGCATTTCCAGCTCTGCGCTCACCGTCGCCGCCGGCCAGCCCCTCTACCAGATCGACCCCGCGCCTTTCCAGGCCGCC